>JAKASG010000101.1 GCA_021828285.1 Acidobacteriota bacterium
GGAATATGGCGCAACAAATGCAAGCCATGGCCGCCGCAGAGGCTAAAGCCGGAAGCCCGAGCGGCGCCGCATTGGCCGGGCGGGGGGCGGCCGCCGGCAGGAAAGTTGTTGGGCTGCCCCAACCGGGTGTTTTCCTTCATGTCGTGGCCAATCAAACCGCCGTGGCAAATCTCGTGATGACTCCTAGCGTTCCCGCAGGCAGTGTTCCCTCGGGCGGCGCTCCCGCCGGCGCGGGAGCGGCTACGGTCGCGAGCGCCCCTCGAAACGTCTCTCCAAAGAGCGTCGTGCGGCCTCGGTTCATCCTCTCGGGCGCGGCCGTGTCTTCTCCGAACAACGTCCTCTTCTTCACGATTGTTGGCGGACCACCAAGTGGCTCATATATGGCAGGGATTGTCCGCTCAAGGATTCCGCTGGGAACCGGGAAGATAGACCCCTTCAAAGCGCATCTCAAGACGTTCAATTATGCGGCTTATGGATGGCCGGAGATTGTGGGAAAGTGGCAACCCTCGTCGAGCCAACCTTACATCGACATTTGGTCTTTCACCGATCCAACGGGAAAGCCGGGCACGACTTACTACTACTACATCACTGTGGGGAGCATGCCTTCGGTAAGCGGCGGAAACCTACGAGGCCTCATGGAAATCGGCCAACCTTATTCCAATGCCCTTGTGCTGGTAACGCACTGACAAGGCCGTACAGGAAGTTTGCCGGTGCTTCGCCGCTCGAAAGGGTCCATAGCCTGCGGGTCCACGAATTGCAATGGAGTCGCCAATTTCCGCGCCTTTCTGTCGCAGAAGATTGAAGGCATTGCGATTTGATCCCCAACACGCGCACAGCCGGCTGTCTTCCGCCGCCTCAGTTCGGAACAGTCCGCTTGGACTCGGCATCCGGCTATATTCTTAGATGGCTTGTCGCACCTTTCCCTCGCGGACATTTCCTATGGCGTGAGAAGCGATTCAAGCTAGAATATTCAATGGTGCAGTTCTATCCCTTTCGAGGTTACTGCTGAGCTTATCTCATGACTGAACTCCGACTTGATCCTCTGCGCCGGCGGTGGATTGTGACCGGCAAAAGACCCTCAATTCCCGAAGACCTCGACTCTGGCGCGCTCTGTGCGTTCTGTCCAGGCAACGAGCGCTTCACGCCAAAGGCCATCTGCGAGCGCCACAGCATGGACGGCGCGTGGATGTCTCGCGTGTTTCCCGACCGCGCGCCGCTCTTCCGCGTCGAGGAAGATCTCGGCCGAACGGGCGAAGGCCTCTTTGACCGGATGAACGCCGTGGGCGCGCACGAAATTGTTGTGGAGACGCCGCGGCACGGCGTAACCTTTGCCGGGCTGACGGATGAAGAAGCAGCCTCGGCCATCGGTCTCTGGCGCGATCGAATCCTCGATCTGAAGCAGGATCGCCGGCTCCGGTATGTCTCGGTGTTCAAACACCAGCGCGGACCGCAAACCGGCCACGAAGGTCACGGCCACTCCCAGATCCTCGCCACGCCCATCATACCGCTCCTGCTCGAGATGGAGTTCCGATGGAGCCTCTTTCAGTTCGAACGGAAGGAACGCTGCCTTTGCTGTGACATGATCGAACAGGAAGTCCGCGCCTCAAAGCGCGTGGTGGATGAAACGGGGGATTTCATCGCCCTTTGCCCCTACGCTTCGCGCGCGCCTTACGAACTTTTGATTCTGCCAAGAAACCACGCTTCCGCTTTCGAGCGCGACGTTGATGAAGCCGGCCGCGTTCGCGCGCTCGCTGAATTTCTTAAGATGAATTTGAGGCGGATCGAGGATATTTCACCCGCATTGCAACTGATCGTCCACACCGAGCCCAACCTGGCCGCGCCTGTGCCGACGCAGGGCTGGTGGAAATCCGTTCATGAGGACTTCCACTGGCATATTGAAATCACTCCTCACCTCGATGGTGGACCTCCGCCGCTTGGCGCCGAGGGCTTTTACTTCAATCCCATCTCCGCGGAAGAAGCGGCGACCGTTCTGCGCGCCCTCAATCCGTCGCCGGGCGGCGGGGCTTCGGAGGCTTAGAACGGTTCACGCATGACGGTCTCCCGGTCGAACCTCGCCGCACTTCGCCTCATCGTCTTTGACCTGGATGGAACCCTGGTGGATAGCAAGCGGGATTTGGTCTTGAGCGTGAATGCAATGCTCGAACACCGGGGACGCAAGACGCTCGCGGAAGATCGCATCGCATCCTATGTCGGGAAGGGAGTCCGAACGCTGATTACGCGCTCGCTCGGAGGAAAGCCGAGGGACGAAGAAATTGAAGACGCCTTGGCGTTTTTCCTGAAGTATTACCGCGCGCACATGCTCGACAACACCCGGCCTTACCCGGGAGTGCGCGAATGCCTGGAGGGGCTTCGCGGAAGAAAGCTGGCCGTGCTGACGAATAAGCCCGTTCGCTTCAGTCGTACGATGATCGCCGGTCTTGGACTCAAGGACTACTTCGAGGGCCTTTACGGGGGTGATAGCTTTCCGCTCAAGAAGCCCGATGCCACCGGTCTCCGCAGGCTGATGGATGAAACGGGCGTTCCCCCGTCCAAAACGATGATGGTTGGCGATTCGGACACGGACGTCTTGACGGGACGCAACGCGGGCGTTTGGACCTGTGGCGTGACCTACGGCATCGGGTCAAAGTCGCTCCGGGCAACGCCGCCCGACCTCCTCCTCGATAATCTCCGCGATCTCCCGGCGCATCTAAGGGGTGAGAAAGTCCTATGAACCGCTGCCCTCGGTTTTTTATCCTCGCGGCGCTCATTCTCGCCACCGTGCGACCGCAAGCATTCTCTGCGCAAGCGCAGCCGCAGGATCCAAGCGCGCAAGCAGGATCACCCTCCAAAAGCCCGACGCCGAAGAGTTCGCAACCCGCGCCGGCTGCTTCCGCAGTTCGCATTGCGTATCCGCTGCCCGGCGATTGGGCGCCTGAGCTGCTCTATGGAATTCTCAGCTCGGCGAATCCTGCCGCAAAACTCCAGCTCGAGCGCGCCGCATTCGCTGCCGGCCCGGCCATCATTCCTCAGCTCAAGGCCGCGCTTAAAGACGACCGTACGGCGACGTTCGCCGCCCGCGAACTCGCTTACATCGGCGGCAAAAGGACGCTGCCGATTCTCGCATCGCTCTTGAAAGACCCGCGCAATCTCGATCTCCGGAGATTTTATTACGGAGCGCTCGGCGAGTTCGACGATTCCTCCACACGGCAAATTTTGCTCAGCCAGATCGCCAATTCCGATTCCGAGCCCGACCGCTCCGTCACCGAGGACGCCATCCTCGCGCTTACCGTCCCAACGGATCCAAACCTCATCCCAAATCTCAAAGCTCTCGAAGCTAAAATTCACGACGTGGTCATTCAAAGCGACATCGAAAATGCCATCAGCATCATTCAAATCCGCGCTGCAGCGCTTCGCTCCGCCACCGGAGCGGCTTCCGGCGCCTCGGTCGGGCAGGCGATTCGCGCTTACTTCCTGCCCGCTCTCAAACCTCCACCCACGGGCTCCCAATCGCCGGGAGAGCCTTCGAGCATGCCTCCCGTCAGTGTCAAGATCGCTCACGTCACTTACACTCCGGACGGTTCGCGCGCGCTCGCGCGGGTCCTCTTTGAAATTCCAAGCTCCGTCGCAACCTACGACATGATCCTCCAAATCGAAGGCGGCCAGTGGAAGCTCGCGAGCGTCTGGATGCGCAATGAATCCGAACGCGCCGCAAGTCCGCATTCCGACTGAGAAACTTAGCCCTGGATTGCCAACCCTCGCTCGTTCTTCCATAATCGTTTCGCAATGAAATACGTTATCGCCGGAACCGCGGGGCACATTGATCACGGCAAGTCCGCGCTGATTCGCGCCTTGACGGGAACGGACCCGGACCGCCTCGAAGAGGAAAAGCGGCGCGGAATCACGATTGATCTCGGCTTTGCGCATCTCGACTTGGGCGACGGCCTGACCGTCGGTTTCGTTGACGTCCCGGGGCACGAGCGGTTCATCAAGAACATGCTGGCGGGCGTCGGCGGAATAGACCTGGTGTTGCTCGTCATCGCGGCCGACGAGTCCATCAAGCCGCAAACGCGCGAGCACTTCGACATTTGCCGCCTGCTCGGAATCCGCCGCGGCATCATTGTCCTTACCAAGTCCGATCTCGTTGAGCCGGAAATGCTCGATCTGGTCAAGCTGGAAGCGCTCGACCTGGTTTCCGGATCGTTCCTCGAAAAAGCGCCCGCCGTCGCGGTCAGCGCCAGGACCGGCGCGGGACTGGACGTTCTGAAATCAGAACTGCGGCGCATCAGTCTCGAAGTTGCGCTGAAGCCGGCCGATTTGCCGTTCCGCTTGCCCATTGACCGCGCCTTTGTGATGAAAGGCTTCGGGACGGTCGTGACGGGCACGCTGCTCGCGGGAACAATCTCGAAAGAGGCGGAAGCCGAAGTTTTTCCCATCGGCCGGCGCGTGCGGGTGCGCGGCATTCAAGTGCACAACGCTCCCGCCGAATTCGCCGCCGCCGGCCAGCGCACGGCGCTCAATCTCGCCGGCATCGAATCGAAAGAAATTGCCCGAGGCATGGTTCTTGCTCCGCCCGGAATGTTTGAATCATCCGCGCGGCTCGATGTTTCGTTCACGCTGCTTCCCTCCGTCCGCGCACTCAAGACTCGCTCGCGCGCGCACTTCCACTGCGGGACGGCGGAAACGATTGCGCAAATCATTCTTCTTGGAGCGAATGAAATCAAAGCCGGCGAATCAGGCCTTGCCCAATTGGAACTCGCCGAGCCGGGATTGTTTCTTCCCGGAGACCGCTTCATTATCCGGCAATTCTCGCCGCTCATCACCCTCGGCGGAGGCGTGGTTCTCGATAATTTCCCTTCAAAACATCGCGCCGGGGACGCGCGTGCGCTCGATTTCTTGAAAGCGCTCGCGGCTGCCGACGCCGATTCGCGCGTCGGGTTAGTTGCGCGCCGCGCGGGCGAAATGACGTTGGCCCAGCTCATTGCGCGCACGGGCCGCGATCCCGCGAGCCTAATCGCTGCGGGCAAGGCGCTTGAAGCCAAAGGCGAGCTTGCGCTTCTCGGTCAGCCGCCCGCCTTGTTCGTCCATGCAGAGTATTCGCGTGGTCTCGCAAGCCAGGCGATGAAAGAACTTGATTCGTTTCATGCCGCAAACCCGCTCGTCGCAGGCATTCCGAAGGAGGAATTGCGCCAGCGAGTGGCGCTCGAGACAGCGGACGGCCGGACGCCGCCCTCATCTCAGCTCTTCGACGCCGTGCTGGCGACCCTTGCCGAGAAACAGGCCATCGAAATTCGCGGCGAGAGCGTTCGCCGCGCGGGACGCGAAATCCAGCTCTCGAGCGAAGAAGCACGGGCGACGGTGCAGATTGAGCAAGCCTTCGAGAGCGCAGGACTCGCGGTCCCGGCGGTCGGCGAAGTTCTCGGCCGCCTGCCGATTGAGCGCCGCCGCGCCGATATGCTCCTGCAAATCCTGGTGAAGCAGAAGACCCTCGTCCGTATTTCTGAAGATTTGGTCTTCCATCGCGCCGCGCTCGACCAGCTTCGCGCCACGCTCGCCCGGCGCAAAGCTCAAACCAACCGCATCAACGTCACCGCATTCAAGGAACTGACCGGTTTGAGCCGAAAATACACGATCCCGCTCCTCGAATATCTCGACCGCGAGCGCGTCACCCGGCGCGAAGGCGACGACCGAATCATCCTGTGAGCGAATTTGCGCCGGGGCTTGAAGCGTTCATCCCGGCGAAGGCGCAAGATAAGGTTTGAGAATTTCATAAACGCGCGCGAGAGGCAGGCCCACTACATTCGAATAGCAGCCTTCGATGCGCGTCACGAAGCAGGAAGCCCGGCCTTGAATGGCGTAAGCGCCGGCTTTGTCGTAGGGCTCCTTGCTTCGGGCATATTCGCGGATTTCCCGCTCATCCAGTGTGCGAAAAGTGACTCGCGTTGTTTCGTGCGTCCAGGCAAGCTCGCGGCCGGGCGCTTCAATCAGGCAAACGCCCGTCATGACACGATGCGTGCGGCCGGAGAGCGCGCGCAGCATGCGCTCGGCGTCGGAGCGTCCCGTCGGCTTGCCCAAGATTTCGCCCCCCAGCGTGACCACGGTATCAGCACCGAGAACGAGCGTTCCCGGCGCCGACTTCCTCGCAACATCGTGCGCTTTTTCGCGCGCCAGGCGGCAGGCAAACCGTGCGGGAGTTTCTCCGGCTTGCGGAACTTCTTCGATCCGACTTGCGCGGACTGCGAACTCAAAACCGGCGTTGCGCAGCAAACCGCGGCGCCGTGGTGAGCGGGACGCGAGAATGAGCTTCATTCCG
>JAKASG010000027.1 GCA_021828285.1 Acidobacteriota bacterium
AGAGCCGGCCTCCGCTTCACCAGCCGGGGCTCAGCTTGCAACAAAAGCCGTTCGCAGTACAATCAGATTCCAGCGAACGGCAAGCAGTGCCTTAACTGTTTGTCTCACCCCAGGGGACAAGCGCAGTCAAGAGCTTCATTCCACTTTCCTTAACTTCAAAGGGAGGGTAAAATAAGCTTTGCTTGGTGGCAGGGGAGTTTTTGCTTCGTCTTGAGGGCAAATTGCTCTCGGACTTGAGATGGTTGCGCTATGTTTGACGCATTACAGGATAAGTTCCAGCAGGCGTTCAAAAGCTTGCGCATTCAGGGAAGCTTGACGCCGGAGGGTGTTGACGAAGCTCTGCGGGAAGTCCGGCTTGCGCTGCTCGAAGCCGACGTCAACCTGAATGTCGTGAAAGCTCTGCTCGAGCGGGTGCGCGTGAAGGCGCTCGGCGCCGAAGTGCGTGATACCCTGACGCCCGCGCAGGAAGTGGTGCGGATCGTTCGCGATGAGATGATCGCGATACTCGGCGGCGACGCCTCCTGGCTAACTTATTCCAAGGAATATCCCTCCGTCTTCCTGATCGTGGGACTGCAAGGATCCGGCAAGACGACGACATCGGCGAAGCTAGCGCGCTGGCTGGCGAACCGCAAAAAGCGCCCCATGCTCGTCTCGACGGACGTTTACCGGCCTGCGGCGCGCGAACAATTGGCCATCCTGGCGAAGGACGCCGACCTGCGATGTTTTCCCGGCGAGGGAATGGATTCACCCGTCGAACTTGCCGAAGCCGCCCGCAGGGACGCGGCCGACCGCGGCTACGACGTGCTGATCGTGGATACGGCCGGACGGCTGCACATTGACGAAGCGATGATGAATGAGGTCAGCGAGCTGCGCACACGCTTGCGGCCGAGCGAAGTGCTGCTCGTGGCGGACGCCATGATCGGCCAGGACGCCGTGAAAAGCGCACTCGAATTTCACGAGCGCCTCGGCACGACGGGAGTGATCCTGACCAAGCTCGACGGCGACGCCCGGGGTGGAGCGGCGCTTTCCATCCATCACGTCACCGGGCAGCCCATCAAGTTCATCGGCGTCGGTGAGAAATCCGATGCGCTCGAAGTTTTTTATCCCGACCGCATTGTCTCGCGCATTCTCGGCATGGGCGATTTGCTCTCGCTGATTGAAAAGGCCGAGGAAAAAATTGACCAGAAAAAGGCGCTCGAAGTTCACCGCAAGCTGCAGACGGACACTTTTTCGCTCCAGGATTTCCGCGACCAGTTGCGGCAGATGCGCTCGCTCGGCCCGCTCGATCAGATGATGGGAATGCTGCCCAAGGTCGGCATGTTCAAGGACGCCGCCAAGGCGCACGTGGACGAGAAGGAACTGATCCACATCGAGGCGATCATCAATTCGATGACGGCGCACGAGCGCGCGAACCACGAAATCATCAACGGACGCCGCCGCAAGCGCATCGCGCGCGGCAGCGGCACTACCGTGCAAAATGTGAACCAGGTGCTCAAGCAGTATTTCCAGATGAGGAAGATGATGAAGACGATGAGCACCAGCCTGCTCGGCAAACAACTGAGCCGGCTCAAGCTGCCGGCGGGCATGGGGGGAGCAGCTTAGAACGCGCGGCCGGCAAGGCGCACGTTTTGGCTGGAGGCGCTTCGGAAAAACAGGCGCTTGGAAAGCTAAGTTCGAAAGGCGGTTGCCGGCCAGCGTCTTTCGGCGCCGAAAATTCAGGAATGGGAGGGAGAAAGGTTGCTTAGAATTCGATTAGCCCGAACAGGGGCAAAGAAAAAGACGAGTTATCGGATCGTGGTGATTGATCGGGAGAGGGCCCGCGACGGACGATTCGTCGAGATCGTGGGACACTACAACGCGCGCCGGAATGCGCCGGAGCTGGTGATGCGGCGCGACCGGGTCGCTTTCTGGATCGGCCGTGGCGCGCAGCCCTCAGAAACAGTTCGCAGTCTGCTCAAGAAGGCTCCCGGCGCCGCTGCCGCGCAGCCACCCGCTGCCGGCTGAAAAGTCCGCTCAGAGGTCATCCGCGAGAGTCCCGCTTACCGAAGCTCTCCAAGATGCGATTTGACCACACCGTTCAGTTCAGGAGGCCCCCATGGAGATCAAGGAGCTGCTCGAAGCTATCGCGAAGTCACTGGTTGACAACCCCGAACGGGTTGCCGTTCGCGCGGTGGAAGGCGAACAGGTTACCGTTTTCGAATTACGCGTCGACCCGACCGATCTGGGAAAGATTATCGGCAAACAGGGGCGCACCGCCCGCTCGATTCGGACCATCGTGGGAGCCGCGGGCATGAAGTTGAGGAAGCACTTCAGCCTGGAAATCCTGGAGTAGCCGGCGACCGGAAACTGGCTGCTCAGGTGGAAAGAAGAGCGCCTGAGACAGGGCGAAAAGACAGCCGCTTCGGAATATGCCGCCCCATGTCGCAATAGCTCGCATTATACGGCCGCAGGGCCGGCGAGGAGAATTGCTCGCGGAAATCATGACGGATTTTCCCGAGCGCTTTGAAAACCTCGGCAGCGTCCTCGTGGAAAACCCGGGCGGCGAGCCCGGCGTCCTGACGGCGGAAGAGACCTGGTTCCATAAGGGAAGGGTGGTCATCAAGTTTGCCGGTGTGGATTCGATTGACGCCGCGGAACGGCTTCGAGGCTGCCACCTGCTGATTCCCGCTGCGGAGCGTCGCCGGCTGCGCGCGGGATCTTACTATTTCTGGGAGCTCGTCGGCTGCCGGGTATTGGCTGGCCACGACGAAAAAGAAGTTGGGGAAGTCACGGAAGTCGAGCCCTCCGGCGCGGGGGCGCTCCTTCACGTTCGAGGCGCAAAGGGCGAGATACTCGTACCTTTCGTCGAGGAAATTTGCGCGCGGATCGATCTCGCGGCGAGGACCATTCTTATCCATCCGCCGGAAGGGTTGCTTGAATTGAATGAGGCGTGATCGCGCCGCATCCGAGCCTCGGGCCTTATGATCTTTGACGTCGTAACAATTTTCCCGGGGTTTTTCGAGAGCATCCTTCAGCAAGGAATGCTCCGGCGCGCGATTGAAGGCGAATGCGTTAAAATCAATCTGCACGACCTGCGCGATTTCACCGATGACCGTCACCGCACGGTGGATGACCGGCCGTTTGGCGGAGGTCCGGGAATGGTGCTGATGCCGGGGCCGGTTTTCCGCGCGGTTGAGGCTATCGAGGAGAACTCGCCCGGCGAGAAGCCGGCCGTGATCCTGCTTTCGCCACAAGGCCGGCTGTTCAGGCAGTCCGTGGCGGATGAACTGGCTCGACTGCCGAGGATGGTTTTGATTTGCGGCCGCTACGAAGGCGTGGATGAGCGCGTGGCGGAGCATCTGGCGACGGATGAAATTTCCATCGGCGATTACGTCCTGAGCGGGGGCGAGCTGCCCGCAGCCGTTTTGATGGAAGCGGTGACGCGCCTGATTCCCGGGGCGCTCGGCAACGAAGAGTCCTGCGTTCAAGAATCCTTTGGAGGAGCGGGTGCGGACGCCTCAGGAGCGGGCGGGGGAACGCTCGATTGCGCGCACTACACTCGTCCGGCGGATTTCCGCGGATGGCGTGTCCCGGATATTTTGTTATCCGGGAACCACGGAGAAATCCGGAAATGGCGGCGGCGCCGGGCGCTTGAAAAGACCTGGCGGAAGCGCCCCGAGCTGCTTTCAAAGATGAAACTCGATGCTGAGGGCCGGGCGATGCTTGAAGCGATCCAGGCTTTGGAGCTTGCCGGCCGGGCCAGGTAGAGAACATTGGGGACCGCACCCGCTGAAATCACGCCGGCGCGACGCCCTCGAGGAGAAAAACCATGACCGTGCTTGAGAAAGTCGAACAGGAACAATTGAAGAAGGACCGTCCCGGCATCGCTCCCGGTGACACCGTGCGCGTGCACGTGAAGATCAAGGAAGGCGACAAGGAGCGGATTCAGGTGTTTGAAGGAACCGTGATTGCGCAGCGGCGGGCGCAAAACCATTCGTCATTTACCGTCCGGAAGGTTTCCTTCGGAACCGGGGTCGAGCGAATCTTCCCGCTGCACTCGCCTTCCATCGACAAAATCGAGCTAGTCCGCTCGAGCAAGGTTCGCCGTGCGAAGCTGTATTACCTGCGCGGCCGCAAAGGGAAAGCCGCTCGCCTGCGCGAAGCTCAAACCAGCCACTCCTCATAGCCGAACTCCCGACCGAAGCGTCGCGGAATCAAGCGCTGCCTGGCGCGGGCAACTGCGGAAATCCAAATGTTCCGCAAACGCGGCCGGGCTCCGTGTGTGATAGAATTCCGCTGCGATGCCGGAAGCGCGCGCCCCGAAAGATCTGCGATGTTCGCGGCGCCTCGAAGCGGAAGCCTTTCGCCGAGGCTGGCGGCTGGTTGCCGGCACAGATGAAGCAGGCCGCGGCGCGCTGCTCGGCCCGCTATACGCCGCGGCCGTGATTCTCGATCCCGCCCGGCCCATCCCCGGTGTTGACGATTCAAAGAAACTGAAGCCTTCCGAGCGGCTCGAGCTTTCCGCTGAAATCCGGGCCAAGGCGGTTGCCTGGCAGGTTGCGAGTGTCTCGGCTGAAGAGATCGACCGGTGGAACGTTTATGAAGCGTCCCGGCGGGCGATGATTTGCGCTTTGCGCGCGCTCAATCCTCCGCCGGATTTTGTGCTGACGGATGCCATGCCGCTCACCGGTGGCAAGGGGGACCCTGCAGCGTTCGCAATCCCTTATCGCGCCATCATTCACGGCGACGCCCGCTCGGTCTCCATCGCAGCGGCTTCCATTCTCGCCAAAGTCGAGCGCGATGCTCATCTTGAAGAACTCGGCCGGCAGTTTCCCCAATATCATTTGGAGCGCAACAAAGGTTACGGCACGGCGGAACATCTGGAAGCGTTGCACCGCTTCGGGCCGTGCACCGAGCATCGCCGAAGCTACCACCCGGTCATTGACCAATTGTCGCCACACCTCTTTTTCGGCGAGGCGTAGCGCTCGCACGTTTTCTGCCGTCCCTGCGGCAACTCAATCGCTGCTATACTCCAACGTCGGCCGACCGTGAGAGGGAAGATCATGGGCTTGCTGATTCAAAGTGGATGGGTGATTTCGCCCGAAGATGAGCTGGATATTGAAGCCGATGTGCTTGTTGAAGACGGCGTGATCCAGCGGATCGAAGAAAATATCTCCGCGCAGGGACACGAAGTTTTTGACGCGCGCGGGCAGATCGTTTCTCCTGGATTTATTGATATGCACGCGCACCTGCGCGAGCCGGGCGGCGAAATTTCTGAAACGCTTGAAACGGGTCTCGCCGCGGCCGTCGCCGGCGGATTCACTTCCGTCTGTGCGATGCCGAACACCCATCCCGTCAACGATTCTCCGGAACTCACGCGGCGGCTGATCGAGCGAGCCAAAGCGATTGGGTTGGCGCGAGTTTTTCCTATCGCCGCGGCCTCCGTGCGGAGTGAAGGCGAACGGCTGACGGATTTCCATGCGCTTGCCGAAGCGGGCGCCGTTGCTTTCTCGGACGATGGGCGGCCGCTCAAAACCGCGCGATTGATGCAGGAAGCACTCCGGGCGGCGCGCGCCATCGGTGCACCGGTCATTGACCACTGCGAGGATCATTCGCTGAGCGCCGGAGGAGCGGTCAATGAGGGCTCGGTGGCCGAACAATTGGGCGTCAAAGGGATTCCAAACAGTTCGGAAGAAGTCTGCGTCGCGCGCGACGTGATTCTGGCGGAAGCCACGGATGCACATTTCCACATCGCCCACCTCTCGACCGCTGGAGCCCTTGACCAGGTGCGCGCCGCGCGGCGGCGCGGTGCGCGCGTCACCTGCGAGGTCACGCCGCACCACTTCACCCTCGCCGACCAGGCCGTGCTCGAACACGGCACGCAAGCGAAGATGAACCCTCCTTTGCGAGGCGCCCCTGACGTCGAGGCGCTCGTCGCAGGGATAGCCGATGGAACGGTCAGTGCCATCGCAACCGACCACGCTCCGCACGCGCCGGAACTGAAACAGAAGCCTCTCGCCGAGGCGCCTTTCGGAATCATCGGGCTTGAAACCGCACTGGCCGTCGCGCTGGCGAGGCTCGTTCATTCGGAAAAGATTCCATTGTGGCATCTGATTTCGCTGATGAGCGCGAATCCCGCCCGGATCATTCGAAAGCCGTTGGGACGAATCGTCGTGGGCGGCGCGGCGGACATCACGATCTTCGATCCTGAATTCGAGTGGACTTACGAAGCCACGAAAGGCCGGTCGAAGAGCCGCAACACGCCTTTCGACGGACGGAAATTCAAAGGCGCCGTAACGGCGACGGTCGTGGCCGGGCGGATCGTCTTCCGTCGCGGGGCGGGATAAGCAGCGGCCGGCCGGGATGGCGAGGCGTATCCGTAACCCTCATTCGAAATAATCACCATGCCGCTCTCAGCCACAGAAGCTGTCCGGCCTGCTTTCGCCTGCACCTGGCGCCGGCTCGCCGAACGATTCCGTCTCGGATTCTGGCTTCGCGTGTCGGTCATTGTGATGACGACGGGTAATTTCTTCGGCTCGTGCAGCCTGGATAATTTCAATAATTACGTCCCTTCATCGCACGACCCGGCATTCGAAGAACTCCGTCCCTTTCTTCCTCCGGGGCTGAAGCTTGGCCCTCTGATGCCCTATCTCGTGATCATCGCGGTTGTTTTTATCGTGGTGGCCATTCACTGGACTTACGCCGCAAGCGTCTCGCACTTCATTCTTTTCGAGACAGTGCTTGACGGCCAATGCGAATTGAAACAGGCGTGGGAACGATGGAAGCGGCAGGGATTCCGCTTTTTCCTCTGGAGCCTCGCTTTCTTCCTCGCAACGCTTTTGGCGTTTGCGGTGGCGCCCGGAGCGTGGCTCGCCATCGGCCTGGCCGGCTTTTTCATCGGCGCCGTGGCGCGCGACTTCCTGGTGCCCGTGATGGCGCTCGAAAACCGAAACGTGCTCGACGGGTGGCGGCAGCTTTTGGCCATGATGCGCGAAGAAAAAATGACTTATACGCGATATCTGCTCATGAAACTGCTGCTCGCGCTCGTGAGCACCCTTGTCTTCGGAGTCTTAACATTCTTCGTCTGCCTGATTGCCGCCATTCCTCTCGCAGGCCTCGGCGCAGGGATCGTCGCGATCTGGAAAGCTGCGGCGCTGACCTGGACAAGAGTCACCGTCAGCAGCGTCGAGATTCTCGGCATGGGCGCGCTCGCTTACCTGCTCTTCATCGCCTCATTGGTTTCTGCGCCGGCAGCTTATTTCTTTCAGGCTTATGCCATCTATTTCATGGCGGGACGCTACCCGCTGCTTGCTGGACGGATGGAATCCTCACGGTCGCAGCAATCGCGCAGGCGGCAATCGGCACCCGGTGCGGCCTAGGCGTCTCGGCCGGCGTCGGATATCAGTTCAACAAAGGCTAAAATAGCTTGGCAAATAAATACGCGGGGGGGTAAGCTCGACCCCGGGAAGCGCGGCATTCCGCTTCGCCCGGGGAGGGGTTACGATGCGACTCAACCTCGTGAGACCACGGCCGTCAATCCTCATAATTGCTGCCATGGCGGCATTATTTGCCCCGCTTCGTGGGCCACGGGCGCTGTGCGCACAGGGGTGCTATTTTTTACAGTCAACCTACCTCGAGTTCCGGGGTGCGTGAGAGACGTCGAGGGTCGTCCCACATGAAATCACGTACGAGGATGACGACGTCGGCCACACCCTGAACCCGGGCTGCTGGCGACGGGGGCGCGAGGGAGGCAAAGAGCGATGATGAAACGCACATTGGGCTGGACGGCGGGATGCATTCTGTTTGCCGCCGCACTCTGCCCCGCGCAGAAACCGCCGCTGTCGGCGGATGTCAGTCGCGGAGCAGACGGCTCGGTCGCGGTCCTGATCACGAACCACTACCCGTCACCAATCACAGAATATATAATCGTAGTCGAGCGCGCGGCTTCGACGGGCGAGGGGCCTCAATTGAAAACGACCTTGTACCTCGATTCCCTCCAGAATCCTTGGCACGACCAGACCATAGCGCCAGGCAGCGCCAGGACGGTCATAGTAGCCGGGCCGCAACGCGGGAAAGTGGTCTGGCGGGTCGCGCCCGAGTTGAAGGCGGCAATCTTTGAGGACGGATCCACGTTCGGGGCGCCCGGCTACGTCGCACGCGTAATTGCGGCGCGGAAGATGTTCTTTCATGAACTGGGGATGGCCATCGCGCTTATCCAGTCGGCGCAGAGTTCCCACATGGGCCGCAGCGAGCTAATCCGGGAGGCCGCCCAGCAACAGCAGACTGATATGACCGGGGCGCGGGGCCCTGAGCAAATGAGGGCGGTTTCAAATCCGTGGGCGACCCTTCGGGCCAACCTCCAGCGCAACCCGTCGTTAGCCACCGGAGCCGTAGAGGCGGACCTGGTCAGGATGTTCACGCGCCTCCGACAGAGCCTGATTCTCGCCAAGCCGCCGGTCGTGCCTGCGCGCGCTACCGTGAACCCGCGCGATTGAGGAGTTCTGGGGGATGGACTCGTGCCCAGCCGGGGATTCGAGATGAGGCCTTCTGGCGTTTTGAAAGTAACGTATCTGGCTTCGCTCCTCGTCATGGTGGGCGCGGCAGTGGCCAGGGGCCAGGAGATCTTGCAGTGCCCTCATCTGACTTTTGTTCCCTCCAAGCTCGAAGCCTTCATCCGCCGCACCCCAGGCGTCCAAGTCGAGAAGCAGCTTGTCGGCACGCTGACCGGCCAAGGAACGGCTAAGTTCTTCGCGGTAGCTGCTACGAGCCCCGCGCTCCCGGGAGTAACAAAACGAGGCATGGAGATTGACCTTACGGACGGGTCGCGCAAAGGCCGCGCGTACGCGGACGAAGCAACCTTGCGTTGGTACGAGCACAACCTGGGGGGAATTGCGGAGAGGAGCAGCGAGATCGCAAGGGAGGCGCGGGAGCAGGAATCCAACCCCGGGGGGTACTGGTCCGTAGGCGACGACGACGAAACCCCCGGGCCACGGCCCTCCGCGTGTATGATGCCGGACATCCTCTATATTGGCCTCTACGGCAACAAGGCCACGCTCAAAGAGGGCGTCTGGATCGCCGTTTTCGACAGGAACAAGCGACCCTCCCCGTATTACTTCCCTGGCTCGAAACTCTCAAAGATTTTTCAGTTCATCGCCGCCATTCGCCGCCTGGCGCAGGGTTCCCCAGGTTCGCGATAGCTTCAGTCGGTGGTGTGCTAATTTGCCGTCCCGCCAGCGTCTCGCCTGCATGTTTTGACGACGATGCCGAGGCGGCGATGCGGCGCACCCCAAAGTCTAAACCCCTTGCCCGAAGGCGGGCGCTATGGCGCTTTGGAGAACAATTCGGGAAAAATTTTGCGATAAAGGGCCATGCCGAGAGCTGCATGCATGCCGAGCGCATCGAGGGCGCGGATTTCCTCATCGCTCGTGATGCCTCCGGCGGCGGTGATCGGGAGCGCAGTCAAAGAGCGCAATTTGCGGAACCAATCGAGGTCCGTTCCCTTAAGCCGGCCCTCGGCGTCAATATAAGTACAGAGAAACTCCGAGCAGTAAGGTTCGAGCGCCGGAAAAACATCGCGCGGACCGAGTTCGAGCGTCTCCTTCCAGCCGTGGATGGCCACGCGCTCGCCGCGAGTGTCCACCGCAATCATTATTTTTTCGCGAGCCACGCGCGTGGCGAGAGCACGAAGAAAATCATGATGGATTCCGCTTGAAGTGAAAACGGCGCTGCCGACGATGATTTTGTGCGCGCCGTCACGGACGAGCGCTTCCGCGCGCTCCACGCTGCGCACGCCGCCGCCCACCCGGCAGGCCTTCCGACTGCAAAGGGCGCGCACGATATCGGGCTGGCCTTCGCGCCCCATCGCCGCATCGAGATCAATCACTTGAATCTCCGGATAGCCTTGAAATGCTTCGAGCACTGCGAACGCGTCATCGAGTTCAATCGCTTTGTCGCGGCCTTGAACGAGTTGCACCACTTTCCGGCCCATCAGGTCAATGCAGGGAATAATCATCGGAGGAGCTCTCCTCAATTCTTGCACAATTCCGCGAATCGCGCATCTGCGAGCCGCGCGCCGTCATCGCGCCCCTCGCGGCTTCCTGGTGTTTTCATCGTGGCCTGCTTTGTGATATAAATCTTCCCTTCGATTCTCCGAGTCGAAGGCATCATCCAGGCTTGCCACGGTGAACCCCTGTCGGTCAGTCCCCGGCGGCGAACCCATCAATATTTGCCAGGAGTTCTAAATGAAAATTCGCTATTCCCCCTTGCTTTTGATTTCTGCAGCGGTCGCGCTAGGTCTTTCCCCGGCGCGGGCCGCGCAGCCGGCATTTCCCCGGCCCGATACTCCGGCGGTTGAGAAAAAAGTGAATCAACTGCTGAGCAAGCTGACGCTCGAACAGAAAATTGATTTATTGAGCGGGCTCAACATGTACACCAAAGCGATGCCGCAGATCGGCTTGCCTCGCCTGAAAATGTCGGATGCAACAGTCGGCGTCCGCGTGTGGGGGCCGAGCATCGCTTATGCCGCAGGAATCGGCCTCGCGGCCTCCTGGAACCCCGCGCTCGCCCACGAGGTCGGCGTGGCGATCGGCCAGGACGCACGCGCGCGAGGCGTCAATATTTTGCTCGGGCCGGGCGCGGATATGTACCGCTCGCCGCTGTGCGGCCGGAACTTCGAATATGTCGGCGAGGATCCTTATCTCGCCTCCCAAATTCTCATCGGTTACATCGAGGGCTTGCAGAGCCAGGACGTGGTTGCGACGATCAAGCACTATGCCGTCAACGACGCCGAATACGATCGCCACAACGAAAACGCCATCGTCAGTGAACGCGCGCTTCGTGATTTCTATCTTCCGGATTTCGAAGCAGCCGTCAAGCAAGCGCGCGTCGGCGCGGTGATGAGTTCCTATAACCTCATCAATGGCGAGCATTCCACCGAGAACAAGCATCTGAACCTCGATATCCTCGATAAAGATTGGGGCTTCAAGGGCATTCTGATGTCCGATTGGGGCGCCACTTATAACGGGGTTGCCTCCGCGAACGCCGGACTCGATTTGGAAATGCCCTTCGGCGCCCATATGAACGCCAAGACGCTGCTCCCCGCCATTAAAGACGGGCAAGTTTCCGTCGCCACGATTGACGATAAAGTCCGGCGGCTTTTGCGCATCGCGGTCGAATTCGATTTCCTTGAGCCCCATCAACAAACGGTCCTCAGCAATCCGATCTACGGCGAAAATTCATTGATTCCCTCCCTCCACGCAGCAGAAGAAAGCGTCGTTCTGCTGAAGAACAACGGGCAACTCCTGCCGATCGATCCGAATCGCGTCCACACGATCGCGCTGATCGGCCCGGATGCTTACCCGACGCCTGCTTCGGCCGGGGGTAGCGCCCACGTGACGGCGATCGCTCCGGTCAGCATTCTCCAGGGATTGACGGAAGTGCTCGGAACAAGGGGCAAAGTCCTGTGGAACTCGGGCGTCAAGACCGCTCAGGATATTTTCGCGTCCACATCCGGCGGATTCATGAGCGGCAAGATGACTTTCGTCACGCCCACGAAAGATTTGGGTTATAACCCCGTCGCCCGCTACACCGGAACCACGCCGCCATATTTGCCGGGTTTCGAGGAAGAAGAATTTCCGAACTCGGATTTCTCAGGCAAGCCGACGGCCACCCGTTGGGTTCCGCAACTCGACGGAGCGCGCGGAAACCAGTGGGCTCCGCCATCGGGACGGCATGTCTCCTATCGGTTCACGGCGCTTTATACGCCGAGAGCCGCCGGCCCGCAGCGCTTCATCGCAGCAGGCGTGGGAGAAGACACTTATCAATTGCGCGTCAACGGCAAGCTCGTTCTCGAGGAGACTCCGCACGAAGGCCAATCACCGCAGTGGGTTGATTTGAATTTGCCGGCGGGGAAACCCGCCGCGGTCGAATTCGATTACGTTCCGTCGTCGGGCAGGCTTCGGGCCGGTCTGGGCGTCGTTCCCGCAGACCAGATGCTCGAGCCGAATGTTCGCAAGATCGCGCGCCTTGCGGACGTCGCGGTCGTCTCGGTTGGCTACACTCCCCAAACCGAGGGGGAGGGTCACGACCGGACATATAGCCTGCCTCCGGGCCAGGCCCGATTGATTCGCGCCGTGGAGGCCGCAAATCCGCGAACGATTGTCGTCATCACGTCCGGCGGAAGCGTGTCTACCCGCAAATGGATCAACAGCGTGCCCGCGGTAATCGAAGATTGGTACGGCGGCACCGAAGGCGGGCGCGCGCTCGCCAACGTGCTGCTCGGGAATTTTGACCCCTCCGGCAAGCTGCCGATCAGCTGGGAAAAGCGGCTGAAGGACAACCCAACCATGGCGCATTATTATGAGGAGCCCGGCACTCACAACGTGCATTACAAAGAAGGCGTTTTTGTCGGTTACCGTTACTACGACGAGAGCACGGTGAAGCCCCTCTTCCCGTTCGGCTTCGGTCTGTCGTACACCACGTTCGCCTTCAGTCACTTGACCGTGACTCCGAAGGTTGCGTCGCCGGACGGCCCCATCACCGTCAGCTTCGATGTACAGAATACCGGGCAGCATGCTGGCGCTGAAGTCGCGCAGGTCTACGTCGGCGATCCCTCCGCCAGGATCAAGCGCCCGCTGAAGCAATTGAAAGGATTCGAACGGGTTGAGCTGAACCCTGGAGAAACGCGGCGCGTGACGGTGACACTGAATCGCCGGTCGCTCGCTTACTGGGATGTAAATAAGAACGGATGGCAAGTCGATCCGGGGAAATTCGCCATTTACGTTGGCGATTCTTCGGAAAACGTCCCTTTACAGGAAAGTTTCACCGTACGGTAGAGTTCGCTCCGATGGCAAAGGGAAGAGCTTTGCGAGTCTCGTCTAAATGGGATTGGATTCGGGGAGCACTTGACCGGAGTGGATAAACTGACGATCGCAACGGGCTGAACGAGACTACCGTAAGGCGGCGCCCATGGGCAATTGCTCGCCCGCAATGTTCGCGAAAAACCTCAGAATCGTTGCCAGCTTTCTCGTCGCGGCCAGTTGATCGCTATTGCCAAGCCCACGTCGAAGCCGCAGCGTGAAAATGCCGAGATCAAATTTCAGCCGCAGCAGCCGTTCGCCCGCCGTATAGTGATGGCGCGCGACATGCGCGAGCAGATAATCCAGCACGAAGTAATCTCCCAAAAGACTCTCGCGCGCATCAACAGCGGACGCCAGCATGGTCTCGCCACGGTGCGCGCCTAGCAGCCTCGGAAACTCCAGGTGAAATTCCCTGACGACGGTTTCGAAGCTTTTTCGCCCGCATTCGAGCTCGAGCATTCGCTCGGCCGTCATTTGCAGATAGAAGCATAGCATCGCTGCGGCCAAGACCAGAATCGCTCCCGATAAAATCATGCTCCTCACCCCTTCGTTCAGGACTATAAGCCTCCGATTCACGGAACGCCAATAGCACGGAAGTACTGCCTTCCGGACCCATAAGCGGGTTTCGAAACCCACAAGGCGCAAAGGAGAAGTCGCGTGCCGTTTTGAATCGGCAGGGATGGCGCGCAGCTAGATTCTCACCGGGACGGCGCGCGCGCGCAGGAATTGCTTGAGGCTGCGGATGGAGTATTCACCGAAATGAAAGATGGATGCGGCGAGAGCGGCATCCGCTTCTCCACGCAGGAAGACTTCGGCAAAATCTTCGAGCCGGCCGGCGCCGCCCGAAGCGATGACAGGAATGTGAACGGCCCGCGCGACCGCGGCCGTGAGCGGGCAATCGAAGCCCTGGCGCGTGCCATCCGCGTCCATCGAAGTGAGGAGAATTTCTCCCGCTCCGAGCTGTTCCGCACGCTTCGCCCATTCAATCACATCGAGCGCCGTCTCTCGCGTTCCGCCGTAGGTGACCACACGCCAGCGCGCGGCGCTCGCCGAATCCGGAACCCGGGATTCCCCTTCGGCGATTTCTCCCCGAGCGTCCACGGCGACGACCACGGCCTGGCTCCCAAAACGTTCCGCGAATTCCGAGACAACCTCGGGCGATTCAACCGCGGCCGTATTGATGGCGACTTTGTCTGCGCCCGCGCCGAGAAGCCGCCGTGCGTCATCGAAAGAGCGCACGCCTCCGCCGACGGTTAAAGGAATAAACAGCGTGCGCGCGACGGCGTGAACGGTTTCCATCAGCGTGGCGCGGCCTTCGCGCGACGCGGAGATATCGAGCAGAACGAGCTCGTCAGCGCCTTCGCGGTTGTAATGCGCAGCCAGCTCCCGCGGATCGCCGGCGTCCCGCAGGTCAACGAAGCGAGTGCCTTTGACCACTCGCCCGTCCTTGCAATCGAGGCACGGAATGATGCGCTTGGTGAGGTGCGTCATTCGATGAAGTTTCGCAGAATCTGAAGTCCCGTGTCCCCGGATTTTTCGGGATGGAACTGCACGGCGGCGACCGATCCAAATTCGGCCGCGGCAGCCAACCGCTGGCCGTAATCCGTCAGGGCGGAAGTCTCCGGTGTGAGCGGCGCGTAATAGGAATGGCAGAAATATACGAAACTGCCGTTTGGAATCCCGCGCAGGATCCCGCGCGGTTCCTTCACTTCAATCGGGCTCCAGCCGATGTGCGGAACCTTGAAAACGCCTTCGAATCGCCGCACGCGGCCTTCGAGAAGCCCTAACCCGTGCGCGCCCGGCGCTTCCTCGCTCGATTCATAGAGCGCCTGGAGACCGAGGCAAATTCCGAGCATCGGCCGCCCTTGTGCAACCCCTTCGCGGATGGGATCCACCAAGCCTCGCTCGCCGAGCGCCTTCATCATCGCTCCGAAATGGCCTTGGCCCGGAAGAATCAGCTTTGCGGCTGCACGAATTTCTTCCGGCCGCGATGCGACGGTAACCTCGGCGCCCAGATACTCGATCGCCTTTCGCACCGAGCCGACGTTTCCGCCGCCGTAATCTAAAATCGCAATCATATTCGCAGGGAGGCTTTCAAAACTCGCCTCTACAGCAGCCCTTTCGTCGAAGGCAACTGCCGCTTGAGCCTCGGATCGCAGGAGCAGGCATACCGCAAGGCGCGTGCAAAAGCTTTGAAAAGCGCCTCGACCGCATGATGGCTCGAGCGGCCGTAAGCGATCTTCAAATGCAAATTCGCTCCCGCCGCCGAAGCGAATGCCTGAAAAAAATCTTCGAGCAGTTCAGTCTGGAAGTCGCCGACGCGCCGCGCCTTCACGCGCCCCTGCATGACGAAATAAGGCCGTCCGCTCAAATCAATCGCGGCAAGCGCGAGCGTCTCATCCATCGGCATTATGAAGTATCCCGCGCGATTGATGCCGCGCTTTGTGCCGAGCGCGCGGCGCAACGCTTCACCCAAAACAAGGCCCGTATCCTCGACGGTGTGATGCTGGTCGACATCGAGATCGCCTCGCGCGCGCAAGTCGAGATCGAATCCGCCGTGCCGCGCGAACAGCTCGAGCATGTGGTCGAGAAAACGAATGCCGGTCGAAACTTCATAGCGGCCGCGGCCGTCAAGGTTCAATAGGGCGCGGATGTCCGTCTCTTGAGTGGTGCGATGAACGGCGCCGGTTCGGCTTTTCATGCAAACCATCCTGTAGAGGAGAAGGCGGTCAAATCGCGCCATGCCTTCCGGCCATCGCGCGATTCCACCAAGCCAGTCAGCGCTTCGAGCTCTCGAATGAGCCGTCGCGTCTGCGCCGCCGAGCCGACGGTGAATCGCAAATAACCGCGCAGGTGCGGATCGTAATTCCAGTCTCGCACCAGGATGCCTTTTTTGCGCAAGCGCCGCGCGATCTCAGAAGCGCGGTCGCCGACGCGCGTCAGCACGAAATTCGCCGCGCTTGGAACGTACGGGATGCCCATCGCGTCAAGTTTCCGGGTAAGCATCGAGCGGCTCGCGCGGGCCTGCGCCGCGTAAGCGCGAGCGAACTCGCTATGGCGCACGGCTTCGCACGCCGAGACAAGAGCAACGCTGTTGACGGCGAAGGGATTCTGCGCGCGGTGAATCATTTCCGCAAGATTCCGGTTCGCCATCAAAAACCCCATGCGAAGCGCCGCGAGGCCGAAGGCTTTTGAAAAAGTCCGCGTCACAATCAGGTTTTCATACTTGCGAATCCACGGCAGAACCGTTTCTCCTGAAAAATCGCAATACGCCTCATCCACAAGCACCACGGTTCGCGGGGCGGCTTCGAGAATGGCGCGGAGATCACATGGGGGAATCGAAGTGCCCGTCGGATTGTTCGGATTCGCGAACGCCGCCCAGCGCACTCTGGTTCGCCGGAGCGCGGCGACGATTTCCCGCAAGGGAAGGCGAAAATGCTCGTCATAGCGCACGCGGAGCACGCGGCCGCCGGCCACATGATGAAAGAATTCGTAAACCGGAAACGTCGGCGCCGGAACGAGGAGCGTGTCGCCGGGGTCAACGAAGGCGTCGCAAATCATCTTAATCGCGTCGTCCGTGCCGTTCGCGAGGAGCAATTCTTCGCGCCGAACGCCGAAATGCCGGGCAAGCTCGCTGCGGCCCTCCTCATACTCGGGATAGCGCGAAAGCCATTCCGGCCGAAACAACCGGCGGAGCGCGCGCGCAACGGCGGGATCACAGCCGACGGTATTCTCATTGAAGTCGAGGCGCAGCTTGCCGCCGCGGCCTTCGAGGGGCGGGCGATATTTCTTCAGGCGCTCGATTGCTTTGCGCGGCCGAATCACTTTTTCGCCTCCCGGCTTTCCAGCGCTTGCCGTGCCGCGCGCTCAAAGCGCACTTCAATCGAACGTGCGTGTCCCTCCAAACCTTCCGTCCGGGCGAGCGTCGTGAGCGTTGGCCGCAACCGCGCGAGTCCGCCGAGCCCGGCGCGCTGATAACCGATGACTTTGGTGAAATCCGCCGCCGTCAATCCGCCGCGCATCCGAGCCGCGCCGCTCGTCGGCAAAATGTGATTGCCCCCTGTGGCATAATCTCCCGCCGCAACGGCGCTCGCGCCGCCTAGAAAAATCGAGCCGGCGGACGTGATTTTTTTGAACCACTGCGCCGTGCCATCGAGAAGCATCAAGTGTTCTGGCGCAAGGTCATTCGAGATTTCGGCGGCGCTCTCGAGATTTCGCGCAACGATGATACCGCACCGGCCTTCCAGCGTTCTTTCAGCAATCGAACCGGAAGCGCAAATTCCTCGGAGCGCCTGTTGCACCGCGCGCGCAAACGGTCGCGAAGCCGTGAGGAGCAGCGCGAGCGCGTCGGGATCGTGTTCGGCCTGCGCGATCAGGTCCCACGCGACCCATTCCGGATGGCCCCGGTCGCCGATGATGACGAGCTCCGTCGGGCCGGCGACAAAATCGATTCCGCAATCGCCCGCCACAAGCTTCTTCGCTGCGGCGACGTAACGATTCCCCGGACCGACGATTTTGTCCGCTCGCGGAATCGTTTCCGTCCCGTAGGCGAATGCTGCGATGGCTTGCGCGCCGCCCAGGCGATAAATTGTTCGGATTCCCAGGATGTCCGCAGCCACCAGGACCGCGGGCGCGGGACGGGGCGAAGTCACCGCAATTTCACGGACGCCGGCAGCCTGCGCAGGAATCACGCTCATCAAAACCGTTGACGGCAGCGGGAATCGCCCTCCCGGAACGTAACATGCAACGCGCCCGAGCGGGCGAACCCACTCGCCGACCTCGATGCCGCGCTCCGTTTCAATCGAAAACTCCGCCGGAATCTGGCGCCGCGCCACGGCACGGATATTGCGCGCAGCTCGCCGCAGTGCGCGAACCAGTTTCGGGTCGGCGGCGCGGCGGGCTTCGCCGATTTCTTCGCTCGAGACCGCCAAATCCGCGGCCGAAATGCGCACGCCATCGAGCTTCCGCGTCCACGCGATGAGCGCGCGATCGCCCCGCCGCCGCACGTCGGCAATGATTCGCGCCGCCACGCGCTCCGCCTCGCGCAGGCGAACTTCGCGGGAGTGCACGAGGCGCGCCATCGCTTTCCGGTCAGTACTCGAAACGATAGGAATCATCAGAGCACGATTTTGTTCAGCGGATATTCCACAATCCCCTGCGCCTTCGCCGCTTTCAGCCGGGGAATGATGACGCGCACGGTTTTCTCGTCGAGGATCGTATTCACCGCGACCCATTCCGCGTCGCTCAGGTTTGAGATGGTCGGCTGCTTGAGCGCCGGCAGTACGGCAAGCACGCCAGCCAGGTCGTCCCGGCGAACGTTGAGCATCAAGCCTACCTTCCCGGCCGCTTCGAGCGCGCCGTTCAGCAGAAGGATGAGCGTGTTGATTTTTTCGCGCTTCCAGGCATCGTTCCAGGCGGCGTGATTGGCGATGAACTTCGTATTGGATTCAAGGACGGTCTCCATAATCCGCAGGCCGTTGGCCCGAAGTGAGGAACCGGTTTCCGTGACTTCGACGATCGCGTCCGCGAGAACCGGCGGCTTCACTTCGGTTGCGCCCCAGGAAAATTCGACCCGGGCTTTCACGCCGTGGCTTGCAAGATAGCGTTCCGTAACTCTGACGAGTTCCGTCGCCACGATTTTGCCTTCCAAATCCTTGACGCTTTTGTATGGCGAATCCTCCGGCGCGGCCAGCACCCAGCGGACTTTGCCGAGCGTCTGCTTGGCGTAAATGAAATCCGCCGCTTCAACCACGTCAGCGTCGTTCTCAAGAATCCAGTCTTTGCCGGTCAGGCCGGCGTCGAGGATGCCGTCCTCCACATAGCGCGCCATTTCCTGCGCGCGGATCAGCATGCACTCAATTTCCTCGTCGTCAATCCGCGGGAAATAGGAGCGCGGATTGACGTTGATTTCAAATCCGGCCCGGCGGAAAAGCTGGAGCGAGGCTTCCTGCAAACTTCCTTTCGGTAATCCGAGCTTGAGCTTCATGTCTGGCTCTCCTGCTCGCCGCCGTAAACCGCCGCGGGATCGAATTCGCGCGGCGCGATCAATTCTTCGCCTTCGTCGGTGAGCTTGCGGAAAAAGCATGATTTGTAACCCATGTGGCAGCAGCCCGGGCCTTTCAAATCCGCCTGAATCAGCAGCGCATCCTGGTCGCAATCCACGCGAATTTCCCGGACGAGGAGCCGATGGCCCGAGGTTTCACCTTTTGTCCAGAGCTTTTGCCGGCTGCGGCTGAAGAACGTGACGTTGCCCGTCTCGCGCGTGAGCCGGTACGCCTCGTCGTTCATATAGCCGAGCATCAGCACCTTGCCGCTGTGCTTGTCCTGAATAATGGCGGGAATCAACCCGTCCTGGTATTTCAGCTCTATCATGCCCCCTCCCTTTCGACACAAACTAAAAAGCCCGCTGGATTCTCTCTCAGCGGGCTTCCTTAAATTCCAAAATCTTTCGAGGGTTTCTAGCTCGACGCCCGCCAACACTCCGCCGCAATGGTACGGTGGTGATGAGGGTGGCGAAATGCTCTCAGGATCTCCACGGAATCCTCATTATATCCTAAATGCCTCCGCCGTCAATAGACTTTTCGCGGTCTCGACGCCCCTTTGGAAGCGGTTGAAACTCCGGGCGAAGCGGGTTAGAATCAGAAATTGTCGAAGAGGTCTGAGGGAGTTCAATGAAAAAAGACATTCATCCTGCGTACCACGAAGTGACTGTGGTGTGCGCGTGCGGAAACAGTTGGAAAACGCGTTCGACCGTCAAGGACAACGTGTTGCACCTCGAAATCTGCTCGAATTGCCATCCTTTTTTTACCGGCAAGCAGAAACTGGTGGATAGCGCCGGGCGTGTTGAGCGCTTCCAGAGGAAGTACGCCGCATTCCGCAAGAGCGAAGCCGCGGCTGCTTCGGCCAAGGCGGATAAGTAGCAAGGGCTGCGATGCTTCTCCCGCTCCGGCGGGATCAAACGACGATGAGCGAGGTTCTTACCCCTTCCGCAAGCGGAGCGAACCGCGCGAGCAGCGCGAAAGATCCTTACGTCACCAAAGCAAAAGTCTATCTGGTGGGGCGGCAGACTCTCGACCGCGAGGCGCTCGACCGCTTTCTTGCCGACGAGGGCGCGCAGTTTTCAACCGACACGCCGGTTGCGGCGGAAGTGCTTGCGGAAACCGCCGGCCGTGTCTGCTACATGTCCTTCGGCAAGGGGCGCAAATCGAACCGCGAGTACGTCGAAAACATCCTGCAATCGAAACACGGGAGCGTCCTTGAGCACGCCGTCTGGTGCTTTCTGATTGCCGGCGTCAGCCGGTCGCTCACGCACGAACTGGTCCGCCATCGCGCCGGCTTCGGCTTTTCGCAGCTTTCGCAGCGCTATGTGGATGAAGGCGAAGCGCAATACGTCGTGCCGCCACTCTATCAGGAAAACGAAAAACTGCGCGCGCAATGGCAGCAGGCGATTGATGCGGCGCGCAAAGCGTATAGGGAGCTTGCCGAAGCGACGGCGGCTTACGTTCAGGAAAAACATCCGGAGATGGCGTCGCGTGACCGGCGCAAATGGGCTCGGCAGGCCGCGCGCTCCATTTTGCCCAATGCTTGCGAAACCAAAATCTTCGTCACCGCCAATAGCCGCGCCTGGCGGCATTTTCTCGAGCTGCGCGGCTCGCCCCACGCCGAAACGGAAATCCGCCTGCTCGCGGTCGAGATTGGCCGCGTGCTCAGGAACGAAAGCCCCAGTATTTTCCAGGATATCGAAATCTACGACGAATCGGACGGCTTGCCCGCCGTGCGCGTCTCGCACTCGAAGGTATAGCGCTCAAATCCTGCGGCCCCGCAGATTCATCAGGCGGACGAGTCGCCTGCTCGCGCCGAAACCTAATATAAGGCGGAGGGAATAAAGCATCCGCGAGGATCCTGGTATTCACCACGCGCCATCAAAGCCAGCGGCCGCACCTCGCGCAAGCCTAAACCGGTCGCCCACTTGAGAAATTCCGCCTCGCGAGCCGGCAGGAGAATTTCCACTTCTCCGCCGTTTGCGCGCGCCGCGCCTGAAATGACCGCTTGCATCCCTTGCGCGTTTTCAGCGACGCCGTGGCATTGCCGAAACGCGGTGGCCGTCGTGATGTAAGCCACCATGCGCCCATCGCGAAGCGCGACGAAAGGCGAAAGCTCCGCAAGCGCGTCGCGCAACTCGCTGGTCCGATCGAAGCCGTGAACAGCCCGGCAAAGCTCTTCACACGCCTCGATGTCTCCTTCATTCATCGGTCTTACTTCGAAGCCGGAGGGTAGCCCGTTTTCGATCCGTCCGCGAACCAGCTTGAGCGGTTGCTTGGTCTCGAAACCCAGTGAAGTGAAGAGCGTGGGCGATGGCGAGTTGAAACCGTCCAGCACAACCCGCACGCCCGGATAACCCGTCACCCGGCTCAAAACCGTCTCCATTAATTGCTTTCCGATTCCCTTCCCCTGCATCCGCGGCTCCACGCCAATCGGACCGACACCGCGGATGGAACTTCGTTCGTCGAGAAACGCAACGCCCTCAATTCGGCCTTCCTTTTCCGCAACCGCCCCGAAAACTTCCGGATGATTCAAAAGGCGCGTCGCGCGCTCCGTCGCGTATTCGACGGTCACCTCCGTCCCAAAACCGTGCCGCGTGGCAACCTGGGTGAAGGCGTCGAACAATACTTTCCCGCACGCCGCGCCGTCGGATGCGACCGCGCTGCGAATCCTTAATTCCATCAGGCTCTCCTTAAATGACAGTCCCTTCAAGTCGTCTCATTGCCGCGTTAACTCACCATTTTCCATTAAAGCATAGTTACTCTCACCGCGGCGCTCCGAATCGGCCGCGCGATCGAGCGTTGCCGTGATATCCTTGAAAGGAGGCGGAAATGATGACTGACGTTGGCCGATCTTCCAAATCTTCACTCAGAAATAGTTTTGCGGCGCTGGCCGTGCTGATGACCGTGGCCGCGGGCGCGCAGGCTGCAAGCGCCTTCACGCGCGCCGAACTCATCGAGCCTCAAACGCTCGCTGCAATGCTTTCGAAGCCGCGCGCACCGCTAGTTCTGCAAGTCGGCTTCCGGGTGCTTTATGACAGCGCGCACATCCCCGGCGCGCGATACTGCGGTCCGGCGTCCGAATCGGGCGGCCTGGCAAGGCTCAAGCAATGCGCCGCTGCGCTCCCGAGGTCGCGGTTCATTGTTATTTACTGCGGCTGCTGCCCGATGGTCCACTGCCCAAACGTTCGCCCGGCTTTCGCTCTGCTGCAGCGAATGGGATTCAAGCACGTTAAAGTGCTCGATTTGCCGAGCGATTTTAAGACCGATTGGCTTGAAAAGGGCTATCCGGTGTCGCCGGCAGCGAAGCGCAAGCGCTAATCGCCGCTTGCCTGCTGCTCGCTTTTCCCGAGCGATGTGAAAATGGCGGACTCGCGCTCGACCTGCTTCGTGTGGGTGACGCCGTTCACCCGGATGGTTTCAAGCGCGCCCTTGAGCTCCAGATAATCGGAGTCCGAAGGCTTTCTGCCGGCGCCGCGCTCGACCGTTCCGGTAAAGCGGAAATATTTTTCGTGAATCCTGCCCGTCTGGAATTGCACCTCATTTCCTTCGCGCGTCCCCACGGTGATCGGATAACTGAATACGGAATCGGATGCATCCGGGCCTTGCAGGACGTTGATGTAGCCCTTCAGCATGTTGTCTTCCTGCAACAGGCCCAATCGGTCGCCCGAATTCAGGAAATGGTAGACACCCGTCAGGTCAGGACAAACTTGCGCCCTCGGTTTCCGATTCTGGTTCCGCGCGGCACAAAGGCTCGTCGCCGCCACAAGAACCGTCAAAGCTGCGAAGCCAAGGCGTGATTCAACTCTTTTCAAGTCCAACCTCTCGCCAGCCTATCGCACGGCGGTTTCGCATCCCTTCAATCCTCGCGCGCCGGGCCCGGGTTCCTGTTTTCACTTTACGCCCGCGAACAGAACCGCGGCAAGCGCCTTTTAATCCCCGGCGCAAGTCTCTATCGGCTCGCCGAATAAAAACCGCGCAGGCGCTCTTCCACCATCGGCAACGGCGGGAAGGGAGCGTGCGGCAAGGTCTGATACCAATAGGCAACCGAATAGTAGTCATCTCCGCGGTCGTTGGCGGTCCCGTGCTCGATGGTCGCGCGCAGCGATTTCGTAAAGGTGATCGGAGAATCGAGATGGAATCGGTAGACCGACCAGCGCGCGCCCTTCCGCTCCGGGCCGACGACCGGCGCTCCGAACAATTGATAGGAAAATGCCTTTCCGCCAAAGTCCCACGCCCCGAGAAAATAATCTTCCGTGCCGGTGCCGTTGATTTGGGGCCTGATTTCTCCATCCACCCGCCGCCCGCCGTCAATGAAAAACATGTCGTCGCCTTCGCCCCACCACCCGTCCGCGTTTTCGATCACGGACATCGTCACGCCCACAAATTTGCCGCGCCCTTTTGCCGTCATCCAGACGTAATTATCCTTGCCGGTCAAATTCTTGCCGTTACTCACCACCGCTTTGCACGGCGCGCACTGGCGGTACTCCGCGTGGAAATAGAGCGTTCCCCTGGGCAGCGGCTTTCGATACGCACGGTAATCAATGTTGAAGTAAAAAGCGTTTACCGCTTGTTCGCCCTGGTTCGTCACGGTGATCTTCGCGTGTTTTTGAAAAGGCATCGGGAAGAAAGAATTGAGCGCCTTGACGGGGCTCACCATCAAGAGAGCAGATTGGTAGAGGACGTATTTGCCGAGGCCCAATCCGAAGAAATCCCCGACAGGCGCTTCAACGCTTGGCGCCGCCTCGTCATCCCAATACATGCGCAGCACGAGTTTTTTCAGACTATAAGGTTCGGCGTCGGCAATTGTCATCCAGATATGCGTAATCTCGCCGGGTCCATCCACATCAAGCAGCGTTAGCGTCCCCCCAGGCGGCAGCCTGCGGAAATCGGCGTTCCCTCCCGTTCGGTCGTAACTCGACGATCGCTTGAGCACGTAATCCGCCGGCCGTGGCAATGTTTCAAGCGCACCATTCCAAACCTGCGCGGAAGCAGGCGCAATTCCCGCGAACAAGAGCAGCAACACAGCGAACCGGCGCATATCCAACCCCCTAATCACGTTTCGAAATCTGTCCGAGCGAGCTTATCACGCCCCAAACCGCTTGTCGAAGCTCGCGGCCTTCCGTTACACTTGCGGTTCGGACGAACAACGGCGCCAGTCCGCGGGCCGCTGTAGTTGGTTTATTTAAAGGTTTCAGCAAACTCCGCCCTTGACGCTTCCACAGGACGCCCAAACCGCCCCGCGATCCGAGAGCAATTTTCACGCTCTCATTGCGAGCTTTCTCGGCTGGACGTTCGACGCTTTTGATTTCTTCGTCGTCGTTTTCCTGCTTTCCACTCTGTCAAAGCGATTTCACGTTCCCGAGTCCGCCGTCATTCTGACCCTCACCCTTACGCTCGCCATGCGTCCCGTGGGCGCCTTTCTTTTCGGATTTCTTGCCGACCGTTATGGCCGCCGGTCGCTTCTGATGTTGAACATCCTCTTTTATTCGATCATCGAGGCGCTTTGCGGCTTTGCACCGAATTACACGGTCTTCCTGATCCTGCGCACGCTCTACGGCATCACCATGGGCGGCGAATGGGGCGTGGGCGCCTCGCTTGCAATGGAATCCGTTCCGCAGCGCTGGCGCGGATTTTTCTCCGGAATTCTCCAGAGCGGTTATCCCGTCGGATATCTGCTCGCGGCGGTCGCGACTCGCGTGATTTTGCCGCATTGGGGCTGGCGCTGGATGTTTTGGGCCGGCGCAATGCCGGCGCTCCTCGTCTTCTATATCCTCGTCCGAGTGCCCGAATCCGCCGCGTGGTCGAAAGCCATTCGCCCTGAAGCGCGCAACACGCGAGCCATCTTCAGGACCCTTGCCGCCAACCTCAAGAACCTGGCCTATCTCGTCGTGCTGATGACGCTGCTCATGTTCCTCGCTCACGGCTCGCAGGACCTTTATCCCGATTTCCTGCGCGCCGAGCGGCATTTTTCCATCGCAACCGTTTCCTATCTTGCGATTTTTTACAACATCGGCGCCATTTGCGGTTCCATCGCTTTCGGGTATTTCTCCGAAACATTCGGCCGCCGGCGCGGAATGATTGCCGCATCGCTCTTGTCGCTCGCCGTTATTCCTCTCTGGGTGCTGAGCAGTTCGCTCGTGCTGATCGCCGCCGGCGCTTTTCTGATGCAGGCGGGCGTGCAAGGCGCGTGGGGCATCATTCCCGCGCATTTGAATGAAGTCTCGCCGGATGCCACGCGCAGCCTCATTCCCGGCCTTGCTTATCAACTCGGAATCCTTTTCGCCGCCCCCACCCCCATCATCGAATACGCGCTCGGCAAAAAGTTCGGCTACGGCCACGCGATGGCTCTGTTCCTCGCCGTCACCATCATTATCGGCGTCGTGGTGATTTCCTTCGGTCCCGAAAAGCGCGGGAAAAACTTTTTTGAAAATGCATGAAGCCTTCCGGCAAGCCTCTCGACTCTGCGCCGGGCGTAGATTAAGCTTGGGAGATTGAGAGCGTCGCCATGCACCCGGTGAAACAGAAACCCATTCGCGAAGTGACCAGCCGGGAGAACTCGCTCATCAAAACTTTCCGCCGGGCCCTCGCCGACGGCCGAACGCGCGAAGGCTGGCTGGCCGTCGAAGGACCTCATTTGGTTGAAGAAGCGCTCGAAGCCGCGCCGCGCGCGCGCATCGAAAGCGTTCTGATTGCGAACGACACCCTGAAGAATCATGAGCGGATTATCGCAAAGCTTGACGCCGCAACGGAAGTGACCCGGGTTCCCGCGCCGCTCTTTGATCACATCGCCGGCACCGAAACGCCTCAAGGAATTGCCGCGCTCGTGGACATTGAGCGCACGGACCTCGATGGAATTCTGAGCGCACCCGGCGCCTTGCTGCTCGTTGCCTGCGGCATTCAGGACCCCGGCAACCTCGGTTCGATGCTGCGAAGCGCGCATGCGCTCGGCGGGACGGCGCTCGTTGCGATGGAGGGGACCGTCAGCCCATTCAATCCGAAAACGATGCGGGCTTCCGCGGGGGCCATTTTCCATTTGCCGGTCATCGCGATGGACGATGCGGATATTCTTGCGCGCGTGGCACGCGCGAAAGGCATCCGTCTGATCGCTGCCGAGCGCAGCAGTTCTTCGCCGGTTCGCGAAGCGGATTTGCGCGGCTCCGTCGCGATTTTTATCGGCCGGGAAGGTTCGGGGCTCGATCCCAAAGTCACTCGCGAGATGGATTTGCTCCTCAGCATTCCCCTTCGCTCGTCGAGCGATTCGCTGAACGCCGCCGTCGCCGCCGGCATCTTCCTCTATGAAGCATCGAGACAGAGAGGAATTGAGTGATACACCCAATAAAGAATTTGCGATTTCTTGCTTGTGATGGTGCGAGCGCAACCGGAAGGCAGTGAGCGTCAATCACAAATCCGGAATCGCCGGTCGCTCAATCACAAATGATATGAGCTTGTTTGAATCGCCACCCGCCGCCCAATCGAGCGCTGGCCCGCGGCCGCTCGCCGACCGCATGCGCCCGGGAACGCTCGAAGAATTCGTCGGGCAGGTTCACATCCTCGGGCCGGACAAGCCTTTGCGCCGGCAAATCGAGCGCGACGAGCTCGGCTCGATCATCCTTTGGGGTCCGCCGGGCTCCGGGAAAACAACTCTCGCTTCGATCATCGCCCGAAGAACGAAGAGCGAGTTCGTTCGCTTCAGCGCCGTGCTCGCCGGAATTCGCGAAATCAAGGACACGATGGCCGCAGCGGAGCGCCAGCGGCAGTTCGGGCGCCGAACGGTTCTTTTCATTGATGAAATTCACCGCTTCAACAAAGCCCAGCAGGATGCTTTCCTCCCTTACGTCGAGCGGGGCGACATCATCCTGATTGGCGCGACCACGGAAAATCCGTCCTTTGAGGTGAATTCCGCGCTGCTCTCGCGCGCGAAAACGTACATGCTATCCCCGCTTTCGACGGATGAAATCATCACTTTGCTCGAGCGCGCGCTCAAGGACGCGAAGCGCGGTTTCGGCGGCGAGCCGATTGAGATCGCGCCGGAGCTGCTGCGCCAAATTGCTTTATTCGCAAACGGGGACGCGCGCGCCGCTTACAACACGCTCGAAACCGCCGTCGCCGCGGCTCCCCGCGACGAGCAGGGCCGCGCCGCCGTCAGCGAAAAAATCATTGAAGACGCCTTGCAGCGCAAGATGCTTCTCTACGACAAGGCGGGCGAAGAGCACTACAACCTCGTTTCCGCGCTCCACAAATCCGTCCGAAACTCGGATGCGGATGCGGCGCTCTATTGGCTCGGACGGATGCTTGAAGCCGGCGAAGACCCGCTTTACATCGCCCGCCGCATGATGCGCATGGCGTCCGAAGACATCGGCCTCGCCGAGCCGAACGCACTTGCTCTCACGGTTGCGGCGATGCAAGCCGTCCATTTTATGGGCAGGCCGGAGGGCGACCTTGCACTCGCCCAGTGTGCGGTCTATCTCGCGCTCGCGCCGAAATCGAACGCGCTTTACACGGGCTACGGCGAGGTCAAGGAGGACGCGCAGAAGTCTCTCGCCGAACCCGTGCCGCTGCACCTGCGCAATCCCGTCACCGGAATGATGGCGAATTTCGGCTACGGCAAGGGTTATCAGTACGCGCACAACGCGGACGATAAGCTGACCGACATGACATGCCTTCCGGAAAATCTGCTCGGCCGCCGTTATTACCACCCCACCGACGAAGGCTTCGAAAAACGCCTCAATGAAAAGATGAAGGCGATTGAAGAGTGGAAACGCCGCCGCAAGTAGAAAGAATTCCTAGACGTCCATATTCGCGACCCCGGCGCCGCTCGACGAAGCTGCCGCCTGGCTGTTGACAAGTGAAATAAATACCGAGACAATACCTTCATTGATTGGATACGGTACTTGGGGGTGAATGATGCGAAACTCAGATCAGAATGGCCGAATGAACGGTTTGCTGCGCGCCGCAAGGCGGGTGTCGAGTCCTTTTCTCGCGGCAATTCTCACCGTCGCCGCCTTTTTGGCGGCCGGCGCAGCCGCGGGGTACGCCGCCGGCAACTGGACGACGAGCGGGGTGGATATCCTTAATCCCGCGGGACAACAGTTCATCATCAGCGGGATCAACTGGTACGGCTTTGAGACCACCAGCTACGTGGCCCACGGCCTTTACGCGCAGGACTACACGTATATCCTCAACGAGATCAAGCAGTACGGCTACAACACGATTCGGATCCCTTTTTCAAATGAAATGTGGAAAAGCGACCCGATCCCCGGGTCGAGCCGCGTCAGCGCCTGCCCGCAGTGTAAGGGACTGCATTCCCGCGACATCCTGGCTCTGATTATCAACTACGCAGGCTCGATCGGTTTGCACGTCATCCTGGATAATCACCGATCGGAAGCGGGGAATTCCAATGAGGCGAACGGCCTATGGTATATCACAACGAGCAAAAACTACTACCCGGAATCGAGCTGGATGAGCGATTGGATTCATATTGAAGATTGGGTGCATGGAGTCAAGCAGACCGAGGGCGCGACGGACACCGTTACCGTCAACTTGAATGCTTCGGACGGCTATCCCATCGTGCTCGGTTTCGACCTGCGCAACGAGCCGCACACGGTTTGTTCTCACACAGGATGCAATTATCTCGGAGGCTCAACATGGGGAACCGGCGACGGAATCGATCCGACGGTAAACCCAAATCCAAATCCATTCGCGCCAAGCTGCGCAGCGACCAGCTCTTGCCATGATTGGCGTCTCGCCGCCGAGCGCGCAGGCGATTCGATTCTCGGAGAGGCGGCAACCAACAGCTGGGCTTACCCGCTCATTTTCGTCGAGGGTATTTCCCAGTACCCCACCGCCATGGGCACACCCGCCAGCGGTCCTTACGATTTCTACTGGGACGGCGGCGAATTGCTTGGCGTCAATGGCAATGCCGGAAACCCCGGCGGTCCTATCGTGCTCAACGCCGGCGGAAATGCTTCGAGCCTCGGCCCGGCCGTGAACAACCAGATTGTTTATTCCGCGCATGACTACGGACCCTCGGTCTATGCGCAGCCCTGGTTCAACACAAGCACGTGCTATGCGTCCGGTTGTTCGTCATCGAGCCTCGCAGACCTCTGGGAAACGCATTGGGGGTTTATTGATACCGCCAATGTGGACCCCGTTTGGCCCGGCCACAGTTCCTTTCCCTGGGCCAACACCGGCGCGACCGCGTACACTTCCGCTCCAGTTTGGCTCGGCGAATTCGGAACGGGCAATAGTTCTTCGGATCTTGTGACGTCAGGCGCCGGTTCCGAGGGCCAGTGGTTCACCGACCTCGTGAACTTCATCCAGTCGAGCTACGTCCTCACGAACGGCAACAACTCCGGCATCTCAGTCAAAGACCTCAACTGGACCTACTGGGCGCTCAACTCGGAAGACAGCTTCGCCTTGCTGGGCACCAGCTACACCGGCCTGGCCAATCCTGAAAAGGAGTACACGTTCCTCTGCGTGGACCAGCAAGGCCCCTTGGCGATTCCGCCCGGGACCGGTACCGGCCAGTGTGGCAGCAGCGGCGTTCTTCCGAATCCGCAGTAGGAAACTTTTCGGCAATACTGCACGGGGCAAGGCAACGCGCCTTGCCCCCGCATCTTTGCCGGGAGCCGCGCTGGCCTCGGTCAAATCCCTTCGGTTACAAAGCGTTTGGCGTGTTCTTTCAAAATGCAGCGGTCTTCGATGACTTCGAGTCCCGCGGCGCGGGCGCGCCTGGCGGCTTCTTCATTCGAGACGCCCTCTTGCATCCAGATGACCTTGGCTCCCGCACGGATTGCGTCCTCGGCAATTTCCGGAACAAATTCCGGGCGGCGGAAGATAACGACGATTTCGACCGTATCCGGAACATCCCGGAGCTTCGCGTAGGCTTTTTCGCCGAGCACCGAGCTTTCGTGCGGATTGACGGGGATGATTCGATAGCCCTGGCGCTGCATGTAGGACGCGACGCCGTGGCTGGGGCGTGAAGTTTTCGACGAGAGGCCGACGACGGCGAGCGTCTTATATTTTTTGAGAAGTTCGGCGATAGCGTCCGGCATATTATTTTCCCACGCGAGCGGGCGCCGCGGCGATTCGGCGGAGCGCTTCGAGGAATGCTTCGTTCTGCCCGCGGGCGCCGACCGTCACGCGCAGGCCGGTCGGGAAACCGTAAAGCTTCATCGGCCGCACGATGACGCCTTCATGCAGCAATCGCATGAAGTCCGCTTCGCAATCGCGCCCGGTGTCAATCAGCAGGAAATTCCCCACGGACGGCGTGTAATGAATGCCCAAGAGCGTGAGCTCCTGGGTAAGGAACTTCATCTCGCGCGCGTTCGATTCAACCGACTTCGCGACGTGCTCGCGGTCGTCGAGCGCCGCGAGCGCCGCCGTCTGCGCCACGCTATTGGCGTTGAACGGCGAGCGGATGCGATTGAGCGCTTCAATCAATTCCGCGTGCCCCATGCCGTAGCCGATGCGCAGCCCCGCAAGGCCGTAGACCTTCGAGAACGTCCTCAACACCAGCACGTTCAATCCTCGGCGAGCGTAATCCACGGAGTGGGAATAATCGGAGCGCCCAACATAATCGCAATAGGCTTCGTCGAGCACGACGAGGACGCGCGGCGAAAGCGCGGCGAGAAAACGATCCATTTCATCCGCCGTAAACATCGTCCCCGTGGGATTGTTCGGATTGGCGAGATAAATGATGCGGGTGCGCGGCGTCACGGCGTGCGCAATCGCCGGCAGGTCGAACGTCTGCTCGCGCAACGGCACCTGCGTCAGCGTTCCGCCCATCTCTTCGATGGCGAGCCGGTAAATGTAAAACGCCGATTCCGCCGTGATGCCGCCGTCGCCGTCTTCGAGCAGCGTTTTGGCCGCCAGCTCAATCAAATCCGTAGAGCCTGCGCCCAAAATAATCTGATTCATTTCGAGGCCGTGAATTTCGGCAAGCTTTTGACGCAGGTAATATCCCTGCCCGTCGGGATAATAAGAAATTCCTTCGAGCGATTTTTGAACCGCCTCGACCGCTTTGGGCGACGGCCCGAGCGGATTTTCATTCGAGGCGAGTTTCACCGCCGAGTGCCCAAGCTCGCGCTCGACTTCCTCAACGGGTTTGCCGGGTGGATAGGCACGAATGCGGCTGTTCCAAGCCGGAAGCATCTCGCGAAAAGATGATGGCGCTATCAAGTGCTCCCCGCAGGCCGTGGCTACGGCTTCCCGGCCTTCCAATGCCGCAATCGCTCGACCTCGGCCGGCGCAAGTTGCCGGAACTCGCCCGGGCCGAGCCGCTCATCACTCAAAAAGGCAATCCGCACCCGCTTCAACTTTATCACTGACCGGCCAATGCGCTCAAACATGCGCCGCACCTGGTGATAGCGGCCTTCGACGAGCGTCACCTCATACCATGGCTTCGGACGCTCACCGAGCAGCCGGATGTGGCATGGCGCCGTCCGCCGTCCATCGAGCGCGATCCCGGCCTCGAGCTGCGCGAGCTTTTCACCTCCCGGAACGCCATCGAGCTTCACGTGGTAAGTCCGCGGCACGCCCGACGCGCGAGCCATCAGAAAATTGGCAAGCTCGCCGTCATTCGTAAGCAGCATCAGGCCTGATGAATGATAATCCAATCGTCCGACGGGATAAACCCGCTCCTTGACGCCCTTCACGAGCGACATTACCGTCTGTCGCCCTTCGGGATCGCTCACCGTGGAAACAACTCCCTGTGGCTTATTCAGCAATATGTAAATTCGCCGGCCGCGCCGGCCGAGCGGTTTGCCGTCCACTTGAATCCGGTCGCGTTCGGGGTCGGCTTTCGAGCCCAGCTCACTCACAACCCGGCCGTTGACCGTGACGCGGCCCTGCAGAATGAGTTCCTCTGCCTTTCGCCGCGAGGTGATGCCCGCATCCGCGATGATTTTTTGCAGGCGCTGTTCCATCGGAAGTCTTATTTGCGCTCTTTCCTATCTGGGAGCTCTCAGACGCATGGGCTGGAAACCCGCGTCATTCGGAACCGTGTTTCTCGACGTCAGGGTTTTCTTCCTCGGCCGGCGCCGCGGAATCTTTCTGATAATCCGGTTCGTTTTTTCCGGCCGAAACCTCCAGCGCACCCGTCAATTCCTGCTCGAGCGCGGCAAGCTCCGGCCCAAGGGCTTGCTGCGCGAGCTGCTCGAATTCCTTGAGGCTCGGCAATTCATTCACATCCTTGAGCCCGAAGTGCACCAGAAATTCACGCGATGTTCGGTAGAGGATCGGCCGGCCGGGCAGGTTCTTCCGTCCCGCCGTTACAATGAGTTTCCGCTCGAGCAGCGTGTGAATGACGCCGCCGCAATCTACGCCGCGAATTTCATTGATTTCCGGGACCGTTGCGGGCTGGCGATAGGCAATCACGGCCAGCGTTTCGAGCGCGGGCTTTGAAAGCCGCAGCGGCGCCTTCAGGCTTTTGACAAAATTCCTCAGGACTTCATGATGTTCGGGCTTGGAGGAAAATTTGTAGCCGCCGGCGACCGAGCGGATGTGAATGCCGCGCTGCGGCCAGGCATAATCGTTCATCAGTTCGAAGAGCTTGGCCTTCACGCGGTCGCGCGTCTCGCCTTCGATCACCCGCGCAATGGCGTCGAGCGTCACGGGCTCGGGCGCAACGTAGATAATCGCTTCGATCAACGCCTTCAAGGTGTCGTCAGCAAGCATAAAGGCATTCGCGATGGAGCGATTGGGAAAAAGCCTCCGAGCTTTGAATCGTCCCCGCGCCCATCACTCAATTTCTCCCAAGCTTTCTTCCAGCGCCCGCCCATCGACGGCGGAAATGATTTCCTCAAACCGCTTGCTTTTCACCACGGTGATGGGCGCGAACAGCTCTTTCTGCCGCAAGCTGATAGCCCGCAGGCGAACCAGCTCGAGGAGTGCGAGCAGAAGCGCAATCAGCGCTTGCCGCCAGAGATATCCCCCGAGCAGGTCTTCAATGGCCACCGGGCCGCTGCGCGAGCGGAGCACTTGCTTGACGTGCTCGATCATTTCGGCCACCGTCACTTCATCGCGGCGAATTTGAATGGAAGGCTGTTTCTTCGCGCGCTCGATAATCTCACGGAATGTCGAAATCAGATCGAAAACGGAAACGGCGAGGCCCGGCTCGTCTTCCGCGTCTGAGAATTCTCCGATCCCCGGCCGCGTCCACGCCGCTTCTTCGACGGTACGCCGAGACGCCAGCATTTCCGCGGCGTTTTTGAATTGCTCGTGTTCGAGGAGCCGGTGGACGAGCTCCGCGCGCGGGTCTTCCTGCTCTTCCGCCGGCGCTTCAGGGTCGGGCGGCAGGAGCATCCGCGACTTGATATAAATCAGCGTCGCCGCCATCAGAACAAATTCACCCGCAACGTCAATATTCAGCTCTTCAAGCGCCTTGAGGTAATCGAGATATTGTTGGGTGATTTTCGCGATCGGAATGTCATAGATGTTGATTTGCTGCTGGCGGATCAGATCGAGCAGCAGATCGAGCGGACCTTCATAGGCTTGCAGCTTGATGGGGGGCGCAGGCACGCTCGCACGCGTTGCGCGCTTCACCGGCGCGGCCGCGGGCCCCGAAGCCGGCGGCGCTTCCGGCGATCCGGCGTTCAGCGCCTCGCTCGCCGGCTCGACCGTAGCCGCTCCATCCAGCGTTCCGCTCTTTTCTTTCTCGTCTTCCATTCCCTAGACCAGGTTCATCGCTTTTCGAACATCATCCATTGTCGCCTGCGCCACTCGCCGCGCCTTCTCAGTTCCTGTTTCAAGCACGTCCCAAACCTTTTGGGGAGCCTGCTCGTAAACCTTCCGTCGCTCCTGAATCGGCGCAAGGCGAGTGTTGATGTTAGTGGCCAGGATGGCCTTGCAGTCGAGGCAGCCGATTTCTGCGGTTCGGCATTCGTGGTTCACTCGCTCGATTTCGGACGACTTTGAAAAGACTTTGTGAAGATCGAACACCGGGCAGACGTCCGGATTGCCTTTATCCGTCCGCCGCTTGCGCGCGGGATCTGTGATCATCGTCGCCAGTTTTTTCCGGACGACTTCGGGCGGATCGGAGAGATAGACGGCGTTCGCATAACTCTTGGACATTTTGCGGCCGTCGGTGCCGGGCAGGCGCGGCGATTTTGTCAGCAGAGCGCCGGGCTCCGGAAAAAGTCCGGGAAGGTCCTTGCCGTTGTAGGTCACGTTAAATCTTCGGGCAATTTCGCGCGTCAGCTCGACGTGCGCAACCTGGTCTTCGCCGACGGGCACGGCATCCGCTTTATAGATCAGAATATCCGCCGCTTGCAGCACGGGATAGCCGAGAAAGCCGTAGGTGTGAATATCGCGGTCCTTGATGTTTTCAAGTTGTTCCTTATAAGTGGGCACGCGTTCGAGCCAGCCGAGCGGTGTAATCATGGAAAACATCAAGTGCAATTCCGCATGTTCAGGCACGCGCGACTGAATGAAAAGCGTGGACTTCGCCGGGTCGAGTCCAGCGGCCAGCCAGTCCGTAACCATGTCCTGAATGTTCGATTGAAGCTCGCGGGTATCCGCATAATCCGTCGTCAGCATGTGCCAATCGGCAACGAAGTAAAAACAATCGTGCGTCGCTTGAAGCTCGATCCAGTTTGCAAGCGCGCCCACCAGGTTGCCGAGGTGCAGCTTGCCCGTAGGCCGCATGCCGCTCAGCACTCGCGGCCGTTTTCCTGTTGGAGGACTGGTCATGGAGGTTGCGAAAACGCGCTGGTAGCTTTCGAAGTGAGATCTGCGGAGCTCTTCCCGGCTCCTGCATCCTCAAATTGTCATCGTAACACAGCCGGTTCCGAAAGGTGAAGCCCGCCTGCCTGCTCGCCGCCGCTTCGTGCGCCAAGTCTTTCGCGGAAGCCCGTGCCTTGGTCCGCCCGGTCCTTCCATCCGCGACCTGCCGTTCCCGGCGATTGCCCGGTTCGCGTACCCTCTTTTCCTTTTGAAAATCACCGCCGATAGTGTAGAAATGAATTGCGGACGAGGCCACACGTGGAATTAATTACAATTGAGCGGGCGGGTGGGCCGCTCGATGATTCGGCTTACGAAAGGCTCGAAAGGGGAAATATACTTTTTTTCCCCAAAGCGCCGTTCGAGTGGAGCGAAGAGGATTACCGCTTCCTCACTGCGCAACGCCAGACGGGCGGCGGATACCACAAGAATATCGCCTATCGTCCTGCCGACTCGCGCCTCACGGGCGTTGCGGCCGGCACGGATCGGGAAACGCTCCGCCGAATCCTGAAAATGCTCTCGGACCAGTCGGAGCGTATTCTAGCCCGCCTGCTGCCCCGTTACGCCGCCCGATGGCGGCTCGATTATGCAAGCTTCCGCCCCTTTGAAGAAGAAAACCGCGGGCTCTCGCTGCACGCCCGGAATGACCTGCTGCATTTCGACGCTTTCCCCACGCGTCCCACGCACGGCGACCGCATCATGCGCTTCTTCGTCAATCTGAATCCGGAACAGTCGCGAGTCTGGATCACGGGCGAAAGCTTCGAAACCCTGATGGCGCGCTTTGCCGGAGACGCCGGGTTGCCCGGCATGGTGAAGCGCCCCGCTTCGCCTCTGACAACCGTGCTCGCGCGCCTCGCGGCCGGCGCAGGTTTCGGCCAATTTGCGCGCTCGCCCTATGATTCCATGATGCACCGCCTGCACAACTTCCTGAAAGAGAATACGAAGTTCCAGGCGGAGAGCGTAAAGGAAACATGGGAATTTCCGCCGCTATCGAGCTGGATTGTGTACACGGATATCGTCAGCCACGCCGTCCTTTCAGGCCGGCTGGCCTTCG
>JAKASG010000102.1 GCA_021828285.1 Acidobacteriota bacterium
TTTTCTTGCGTCGCGCTGCAAAGCCTGGACTATCCCCCAAGTAACCCTGTATTTTTACACTTCGCACCCGAAGGTTGTCAAGTGCTTTTTTCGTTAACACACTGGAATTCATGCGAAACGGTCAGCGGACCCGGCCTTCTTCCGTCCGGGCTGCTTTACGGATCTCCATTGACCTGCCCGAAATCCAGCATTAACACCCGGAACAGATATTTGCAGGCCTTCCGGACCGCCCGATTACGCTGCCGCGGGCAGCGGCCAGCAGCTTTTCGATTGCCGTATGCACGGGCTCGCCTGCCGCAAAAACTGAAAAGCCGGCGACGAGAACATCTGCTCCGGCGTCTACAACCCGAGGCGCAGTGCTCAAATTGATTCCGCCATCCACCTCAACTTCAGCGCAAAGGCCACGGTCACGAAGCTCGCGTCGAACTTGACGGATCTTGCGAAGCGTCGCCGGAATGAACTTCTGCCCGCCGAATCCCGGATTGACGGTCATAATGAGGACGAGCTGGACCATTTCAAGGACTTCCGAGAGCGTCGCCGCTGGAGTCGAAGGATTCAAAGCAACTCCCGCCTTTTTCCCGAGCAAGTGAATGTGCTGAACAGCGCGGTGCAGGTGGCGAGTGGCCTCCTGATGGACGATAAGCGTGTCCGCGCCGGCAACAGCGAATTCTTCGATAAAATCTTCGGGCGGCTCGACCATCAGATGCACTTCAAGCGTCATGCGCGTCAGAGGGCGAAGGCACTCGACCACTCTGCGGCCGAAAGTGATGTTCGGAACGAATCGGCCGTCCATCACATCAATTTGGATTCGGCCGGCGCCGGCCGCTTCGACTTCGCGCACCTGTTCGCCCAATCGCGCGAAATCGGCGGAAAGAATCGAAGGTGCAATTTTGATGTTCAGGAGCCTTTCCTTTGCCGGCCGCTCAATAACTCAGCCGCGGCCTCATCCACGTACCACGACAGCCGCCCCGACACGGGCCGAACGCGCTGCGCCGGGCAGGAGCCGGGCGGGCCTTCGATGACGTCTTTCAGTCTCGGCGCCTTCTTGGCTCCTGCAACCAGGAAAATCACTTCTGCGGCGGCGTTCAAAACTGGAAACGTCAGCGTAACTCTTGAAACGCCGAGGCGAGGAACAAAGTTGGGCACAACCACGCGGCCGGCTTCATCGAGAGCATGCGTCGAGGGAAAAAGCGAAGCCGTGTGCCCGTCATCGCCCATTCCGAGCAATATCAGTTCGAACCGCGGCCAGCCATTTGGCGACGGCGAGAGCTCAGCGCGAATCTCTTCCGCATACTCGTTCGCCGCCCATTCGAGATCCTGCCGTTCGGCGGCAATGCGATGGAAATGCGCCGCCGCTTCAGGCACGCGATCGAGAAGCGCCTGCCGGATCATTCGATAATTGCTCTGCGCGTCATCCGGCGGAACAACGCGTTCGTCAACCTGAAATATCTGGAGGCGGTCCCAGGGAATCCGCCGCGCAAAGCGCCCGGTCGAAAGCAGCTCGTAAAGAGCGCGCGGCGTCCCGCCCCCGGAAAGAGCCACCGCGGCGTTTTTGCCTTGCGCGGCGGCGCCCTCGGCAATCTCGGAGATCCGCTCTGCCGCGCTTTCGCTCAGCTCCTTCAAAGCCGGAAAAATCCGAACGTCGGCAGCCGCCATATCACCGGATCCCCGTCCCGAAAGCTGATCCGCTCGCCGTCAACAAATTCCGCCCGTGCAGGACGGTCCTTCTACGATTTCTTGAGCAGTTGGTGCGCCCTCTCCACGACATGATCGGGCGTGAAGCCGAAGTGCTTTGCCAAATCCTGATAAGGCGCCGAAGCTCCGAAGCGCGTCATGCCGATGAACTCCCCTTCAAGGCCCATGTACCGCTCCCAGCCGAAGGGCGCAGCGGCTTCGATGGCGAGGCGTGCCTTGATTCCCGAAGGCAGAACTTGCTCGCGGTAATCAGCCGGTTGTTTTGCGAAGAGGTCCCAGCACGGCATGCTCACCACGCGCGCGGCAATTCCTTCGGAAGAGAGCTTTTCGAAAGCGGCAAGCGCCAAGGAAACTTCGGAACCCGAAGCTATAAGGATGATTGCCGGATTCTGCGAGCCGGCGAGCACGTAGGCGCCGCGCTCGAGTCCTTCAGCCGAACCATATTTCGTCTGGTCAATCACAGGCAGTTTTTGCCGTGTCAGCGCAAGCGCCACCGGGCCATCCTTGCGCTCGATGGCGATGCGCCACGCCACCGCGGTTTCATTGGCATCAGCGGGACGAATGAAGCACAGGTTCGGGATGGCGCGCAAGGCCGGCACCTGCTCGATGGGCTGGTGCGTGGGGCCATCCTCGCCGAGGAAGATGCTGTCGTGCGTGAATACGAAAATCGAGTGGACGCCCATCAGCGCAGCAAGACGAATCGAAGGGCGGCAATAATCGGAAAAGATCAGAAACGTTGCGCCGTAAGGGATCAAACCGGAAAGCGCCATACCGTTCAAAATCGCGCCCATGCCGTGCTCGCGGACGCCGAAATGGAAATTACGACCGCTGTAATTTCCTTTTTCGAATTCGCCGGTTCCTTTGACGAGCGTGTCGGTTGAAGGCGCGAGATCGGCCGATCCGCCGACGAGCGTGGGCATGCCGGGCGCAATCGCGTTGAGCACCTTGCCCGATGCTTGCCGAGTCGCAAGCGGGCCGTCGGCGGGCTTGAAAGAAGGAATCTTCTCTCGCCAGCCGGCGGGCAATTCGCCGCGCTCGAAGCGTCCGAATTCAGCGGCCAGTTCCGGAAAGGCTTTCTGATATGAGTCGAATTGCTTCCGCCATTCGGCTTCCCGTTCGGCGCCTTTTTCAACCGCTGTTCGGTAATGCGCGAGCGCTTCCGAGGGAACGTAGAATGCGGGCTCGACCGGCCAGCCGAGATTTTTCTTGGTCAGCTTGACTTCATCCTCGCCGAGCGGCGAGCCATGCGCTTCCGCGCTGTCCTGCTTGTGCGGGCTGCCAAAGCCGATGTGCGTGTGCGCGACAATGATGGAGGGGCGGTCTTTTTCCGCTTGCGCCGCGCGAATGGCGCGCTCGACCGCATCCAAATCATTTCCGTCCGCAAGATTCTGCACGAACCAGCCGTAGGCTTCGAAGCGCTTGCCGCGGTCTTCGGTAAAGGCCAGGTCCGTCGAACCTTCAATCGAGATGTGGTTGTTGTCGTAAAAATAGATCAAATTGCTCAGGCCGAGATGCCCCGCGAGAGAGGCCGCTTCGGACGCGACGCCTTCCATCAAATCGCCGTCGCTGACGAGGGCGTAGATTGTGTAATCGAGAATTTCGTGACCGGGGCGATTGAAATGCGCGGCAAGATAGCGCTCGGCGATGGCCATGCCCACGCCGTTGCCGAATCCCTGGCCGAGCGGCCCCGTGGTGGTTTCAATGCCTTCGACGAGCTGATGTTCCGGATGGCCCGGCGTCTTGCTGCCCCACTGCCGGAATTGCTTGAGGTCGTCGAGCGTCAAATCGTAGCCCGTGAGAAACAGGAGGCTATAAAGCAGCATGCAGCCATGGCCGGCGGAAAGAACAAAGCGGTCGCGGTTCGGCCAGCGCGGGTCGCGAGGATTGTGGCGCAGGAACCGCGTCCACAAAACGTAGGCGAGCGCCGCCGCACCCATGGGCAATCCCGGATGGCCGGAATTCGCCTTTTGAACCGCATCCATCGCGAGCGTGCGGATCGTGTTGATCGAAAGCTGATCGAGATCGCTGGGAGGGATGGAACCCTTCAGCGGGGCAGACGCAGTTGAACCCTCCAAGATTTCACCTCCTCGGTGCAGCGTTTCTTCTGCCGGCCTCACAAAAAGCGACTCGGCCACCCACCGCACAGCGAAGACAGGTATTATAGAACCTTTATGGTTTAGAAGGCTGAAGTAGATTCGGATCAACCGGGTGGAATCGCGCAGCCGCGGGCAGAATAAAACGGCGGATTGCACAGGGCGAAAAATGAAAAAAAGGAGGCAAGATGCTGAAAGAGTTCAAAGAGTTCGCGATGCGAGGGAACATGCTCGATATGGCGATCGGGATCATTCTCGGCGCGGCATTCGGGAAAATTGTCACTTCGCTGGTGGGTAACATCCTGATGCCGCCGCTCGGCTTGGTGCTCGGCAAAGTGAATTTTGCAAACTTGTACGTCGCGCTTTCCGAGCAACACTTCACTTCCCTCGCGGCTGCTCGCAAGGCCGGGGTTGCGGTGATCGCTTACGGGGCCTTCATCAACACGATCATTGATTTCGTGATCGTGGCCTTCGCCGTCTTTCTGCTGGTGCGGCAGATCAACCGCCTCAAGCGAAAAGAGGAAGCGCCGGCCGTGGCGACGACCAAGGAATGCCCCTACTGCGTATCAACCGTTCCTCTGAAGGCCACGCGCTGCCCGCAATGCACGTCTGCGCTCGAAGCTGCGTGAGAGCAAAGGGCGGAATTGGAAGGCACGGGTGAGCTAATTTTCGCCCTTTGCCGTGGCGGGAGCAACTGCGGCGACGGCGCCGCTGATGACCATAGGGCGTTCACTGCCGCCGCTCGCTTCGAGCCAGCGCGGATGCCCGCCGACTCTCCGGTCGAGCATCGTGACAGTGAGCCAGAAGCGTTCGCGATCCTGGCTGACAGCACAATAGATGGCTGCAGGAAGCGGAGGGTGCGCCGGCATAGCCAAGAGAGGGCCGTTTGCTCCGCCCAGGTATTCGAGGCGCACACGGACTCGTTTTCCATCATGGAAATATGGTCCGAGAAGACCCTCCCGGCTGATGACGCCGTTCGGTCGCTCGGCCTGCGTCACCCAGCGCATCAGGCCGGCTTGGCTCGAGGGGAGCTTGCCTTGTTGCAGGGTTTCCAGAAGAGTGGCTAGAGAATGCGCCTGCGCATTCAGATTGCTTTGCGCCTCCGAGATGAACATATATGGCAGGACTTGGTTGGGGATGGTCTCGGCAGTGAGCAGCAGCGCCAGGAAGCTCAGGCCAAACCACCCGACCCTTGCGCGCGGCCGCCAGGCGTAATAACCGGCCGGCAAAAGCATGAATAAGCCGAGAATAAGCCAGAAAAGACCCGAGTTCCAGGCGTGAGGGACGAGATAAAAAGGATCGCCGAACCACCTCCTCACGCCCAGCAGGAAAAAACCAAACGCGAACCCGAGCGGCGCCAGGGAAAACAGGACCAGCACGCCTCCCAGGATCAGGTGAGCGACGCGTGCGAGGCGGCTCACAGGTTTGGGCGCGGGCGAGCCGGCTGATGTTCCAGGATCAGTCCGACGTCGAAATATTTGCACAGAACTCCCCTCAGCTAAATTCGTCGGTCGCCGAATTTCTCGAAAGGATGAGCGGGAGGACACCCGCAATACCTGACGGCGCCCGTTTCACCCACAGGAGCGCCATCGGGATCTAATATCGGCCCTCCTTCTGCTCCGCGCAATAGCATCACGCCATTTGAGCCACGGATTTCTTCCTTACTGTTAAAACCGGAGACGAGCGTCCGCGAGCGTCCTTTGCGCATTCTGCTTGCGCGATGCTCGGGCAAGCTCGGAGCGCATCGCTTTATTCTGCGCTTCGATGTGAGCCATCCGCCCTTCGAGCTTTGCCAGCACTTTGTTGTTACTGAGCAGGCTGGAATTCATCCTTGCCAGCAGACTCGTCGTTTGCTGTTGCGTCTTCTGCAACAGCGCGACTTCTCTCGCCAGCGCGCGATTCTGCGAAGCGAGCCCGGCGATTTGGGAGTCGGCCTGCACAACGCGCCGGCGCTCCGCTTGCACCTGGAACGTCAGGTCGTCATTGCGGGTTTTCAATTGCCTGACTCCCGCAAGCAGCATGAACGGCAACAAACTGTAATTCACCGTGTAGTAGCCATTCTTGTCCTCCCCAACCATCTGCGGGAAGACCTGCTTGACTTGCTGCGCGACCAAACCGGTCTGGCGTGCCGTGCTGTGGGGGTACCCAGGCGGATTCGTCGCTCGCCAGGAGTAGCGAGCTGGCTGTAACTCGACGAGTTTATCGAGCGAAGACTTGAAGGGGCGAATGTTGGCTTTGAGCCGAGCGTCGGAACTGCACGAACTCCCCGCCACCATTGTCCCGTTCTGGTAGTAGCAACCGGTGGCGTTGACGTTTCCCGCCACGTCGAGCGGGTAAGCCGGAGCCGTCGTCCCAATGCCGACATCACTGCTATTGATGTACATGGTTGCCGTCGAGCCGTCCGCAGGATAGAAGCCGAGCGTGTTCGCGGCGATGCTGTACACGCCGAAATAAGAAGTGCCGTTGGACTGA
>JAKASG010000028.1 GCA_021828285.1 Acidobacteriota bacterium
GAAGGCCATCGATCAGTTCGTGGCTGCCTATAATCTGACGGCAGCCCCCTTTGAATGGAGAAAGACTGTGGTTCATCCTACAGCTCCCAAACGTTATTACGCGAACTTGCGCAACTAAGCACTAGCCCGTTCAGACACCATTTGTTATACTTTGAGGCGCGTTGGGCGCGACAGGCGCCGGCGGGGGCGGGGGCACCATGAGCGTTGCTGAAAGCCAAAAAGAGCTGAGCGTTTACGAATCCATGGCCACGCGGTTTGACGTGGCGGCGAAGAAGCTGGAGATTGACGAAGGTCTCCAAACGTATCTCCGCACGCCGAACCGGGAAATCATCGTTCACATACCGGTGGCACGCGATAGCGGGCGGCTCGATGTATTTGACGGCTTTCGCGTGCAGCATTCGATTGCGCGCGGGCCTTGCAAAGGCGGGGTGCGGTACGGACCGCGAGTGACGCTCGACGAGATCCGCGGGCTTGCAGCGGAAATGACTTGGAAATGCGCGGTGGTCAACATCCCGTTCGGCGGCGCGAAGGGCGGAGTGGTGTGCGATCCGGAGCACCTTTCACAGGGCGAGCTCGAGCGGATCACGCGGCGCTATACGGCGGAGATTCTCGATTATATCGGCCCGGAACGCGACGTGCCCGCGCCGGACATGAATACGAACGAACAGATCATGGCGTGGATGATGGACACGTACTCGATGCACGTGCGGCATACGGTGACGGCGTGCGTGACAGGAAAGCCGCTTGACCTCGGAGGGTCGCGCGGGCGGCGGGAAGCGACGGGGCGCGGCGTGATGCTGGTGGCGGATGAAGCGCTCAAGCGCTTCGGCTGGCAGCGCAATCACACGCGCGTGATCATCCAGGGATTCGGCAACGTGGGCTCGCAGGCGGCGCGCCTGATGAACGACGCGGGATATAAAATCATCGGCATTTCGGACATTAACGGAGGAATTTTCAATTCGAACGGGATTGATATTACCGCGCTCCTCGGCCACGTCAAGGCGAACAAGATGGTTCAGGGTTTTGCGGGCGGCGAAACCATCAGCAATGAGGACATTCTCGAGCAGGACTGCGACGTGCTGATTCCGGCGGCGACTGAAAGCGTCATCACGAGCCGCAACGCCGCGCGCATCAAAGCGCGCGTGCTCGTCGAAGGCGCCAACAGCCCGACAACCCCGCCCGCAGACGACATCCTGTTCGACCGCAGCGTTTTCGTGATTCCGGATATTCTCGCGAACGCCGGCGGCGTGACGGTTTCTTATTTCGAATGGGTACAAGACCGCGAAGGCTACTTCTGGCTCGAAGGCATGGTCAACGAGCGGCTGAAACACATCATCGTCGCGGCCTTTAATGACGTCGTGCATTACGGCGAAAAGCACGGCGTCAACAACCGCATCGCCGCCTACATGCTCGCCATCGATCGCGTCGCGTTCAGCTTGAAGTTGCGCGGAATCTACGCATGACGCCGCCGCCCGCCGGGCGTTTGCACTCCTCGTCACACGTTGAGCCCGGCGTGCCGCGCTTACCGGTTGCTGAAAAACACGTTTGAAACGTGTCATTCCGAGCGCAGCCAGGAATCTCACTCTGAGATTTGAGACGAGGCGAGATTCCTCGGCCAAAAATCGGCCTCGGAAGGACAGGCTGCACGGATTCTCGAGCGCTCTGCTAAAATAATCCATTCGCGGGAAATTGGAAAAAGCGGAAATGCAGGGTTACAGCGAACATTACGATGTTGTGGTCGTAGGCGCGGGACATGCGGGCGTCGAAGCGGCGATGGCCGCGGCGCGGATGGGCCTGAAGGCCGCGCTCTACACGATCAATCTCGATCTGATTTGCCAGATGTCCTGCAATCCTGCCGTGGGCGGAATCGCCAAGGGACATCTGGTGCGCGAAGTGGACGCGCTCGGCGGAGTGATGGGCGAAGTGATTGACGCGGTCGGCATTCAATTCCGGTTGCTCAACACGAGCCGCGGCCCGGCCGTGTGGTCGCCGCGCGCGCAGGCGGATAAGAAAGCCTATCGCATCAAAATGCGCCAAACGCTCGAGGCCGAACCGAACCTGCGCATCAAGCAGGCGGAGGTGGTGGAACTGATCCTCGAGGACTGCCATGCGGGCGACGCGGCCGCACCAAGTTACGGCGCGGCGCCGAGGCGCGTGCGCGGCGTCCGGCTGCGCGACGGACGAACGGTTGAGGCGAGTGCCGTGGTCATCACGACGGGAACGTTCCTGAACGGTCTGGTCCACTGCGGCGAGCAGACGTATCCCGCGGGCCGATCGGGCGAACCGCCGTCGGTGATGCTCGGGGAAGCGCTTCGCAAGCTGGGATTCGAAGTCGGCCGGCTGAAGACGGGCACGCCGCCGCGGCTCGACCGGCGCACAATTGATTTCTCGCAATTCGAGGAGCAGAGGGGGGATCCGCTCCCGACGCCCTTCAGCTTCCGCACGCGCGCCATCACGCAACCGCAGACGGCTTGCTGGCTCGCGGCCACGAATGCCGAGACGCATCGCATCATCCGGGAGAATCTCAGCCGCTCGCCGCTCTACTCGGGGAAAATCAAGAGCATCGGCCCGCGCTATTGCCCTTCAATCGAAGACAAGGTGGTGAAATTCGCGGATAAGCCGCACCACCAGATCTTTCTCGAGCCGGAGGGCCTGGACACGAACGAAATTTACGTCAACGGCATGTCCACCTCGATGCCGATTGACGCGCAGGCGCGGATGATCGCTTCCATTCCCGGTCTCGAAAACGCGGACATGATTCGGCCGGGCTACGCCATCGAATACGACATGGTGCAGCCGACGGAACTCGCCCCGTGGCTTGAGACGAAGAAAATGCGGAATTTGTTTCTCGCGGGACAGATCAACGGCACGACGGGTTATGAAGAGGCGGCGTGCCAGGGCCTGATGGCCGGCATCAACGCGGGCTTGCGCGTCATGGAGCGCGAGCCGCTGGTGATTGACCGCACGCAAGGCTACACGGGGATTTTGATTGACGATCTGGTTTCGAAGGGCGTGGACGAGCCTTACCGCATGTTCACGTCGCGCGCAGAATTCCGCCTGCATTTGAGAATTGACAACGCGGATGAACGGCTGACTCCGCTCGGCTATCGCGCCGGAACGATCGAAGAAAAACATTACCAGGCGTTTCTCGAAAAGCAGGCGCGCATTTCAGCGGCGACGAAATTTTTGCTTTCGACACGGCTCGATCCGGCGGGACCTGCGGGACGCGCGATTTATTTGAAGCTCGGTCTTCTGCGCGAAGGAGGGACCGCGCCGCTCACGGGCGCGCAACTGCTCAAGCGGCCGGAAGTCGGCATGGAGGATCTCCTTGCGTGGGTGAACGAAGCGCTCGCGCGGCAGGGACTCGAAGAGCTCGGCGGCAATGCGGGCGGACTTTTCGAACGGGAGGAAGCGCGGCGCATCGAAACCGATTTCAAATACGAAGGATATTTGCAACAGCAGCAGAAACAGATTGAACGCATGAGGCGCGCCGAAGCTCGCGTCATTCCCGAGAGCTTCGATTACCGCAAAATTTCCGGGCTTTCGCGCGAAGTCGTCGAGAAATTCACCAAAGTCCGGCCGCGCACGCTCGGCCAGGCGCTGCGGATTCCGGGCGTCACGCCCGCGGCCGTCTCACTCGTGAACGTTTACATCGAAATCTTCCAGCGCCGCGGCGCGGAACAGCCCTCCGCCTGACCCGCTGCGCCCCATTCGCTCGTCCTTCTCACTCCGAAGATATTTCAGCAACTGCCCGAGCTTCGAGCGCTACGCCGCCTGCGAAGGCGCGGAGACCTGGCCGAGGACCCAGCGCGTGCTGACGGATTTCGGCCGAAAGAGGGGCGTTCCGACCGCGCGATTGAGGATGAGTTGAGCGGACATTCCGAGCGCCCGCGATACGCCGAACAGAACGGTGTAGTAATCGAACTCCTTCAGGTCGTAATGATAAAGGAGCGATCCGGAAATCGCGTCCACGTTGGGCCAGGGATCCTTGACGTGTCCGTGCTGCTTGAGAATGCCCGGCGTCAAAGCGAAGATGCGATCCGCGATGCGGAACATTTCCTCGGTCTTGGCGGCGCGTTCGCCGAATGCGTGGAAAGCCGTGAAGCGCGGATCGGTGACCCGCAGGACCGCGTGGCCGTATCCCGGGATGACGAATCCCTCTTTCAGCCGGCCCCAGAGGAATTCGCTCAACTGAGCATCCGTTGGAACTCCGCCGAATTTCTTGCGGATTTCGAGGACGAAGTGCAGGCTTTCCTGGTTGGCGAGGCCGTGCAACGGGCCGGCCAGGCCGTTCAATCCCGCCGAAACCGCGTAATAGGCGTCGGAAAGCGCGGAGCCGACGGTGTGGCAGGTGAACGCGCTGACGTTGCCGCCTTCATGGTCGCAGTGGAGTGTGAGATAAAGGCGGATCAGGTTGGCGAATTCGCCGGTAGCGTCAGGCAAGCCGAGCATCTGCGCGAAATCCGCGCCCCAATCGAGCTTGGGATTCGAGGGCAAAAAGCGGCTCTTGCCGGTGTGCAGCCGGTAGATGGCGGCGGCAATCGCCGGCAGCTTTCCGAGCAGCGCGAGTGAATCTTCGAGCGTCGCCTCCCAGTATTCGTCCTTGTGCATGCCTTCCGCATAACGGCGGCGAAAGACGGATTCACGCTCAAGCGTCACGATGGCGGCGCTGAACATCGCCATCGGATGAGCGTCGGGCGGCATCGCACGGAGAATCCTCCAGATGTAGTCGGGAACTTCCGCCCGGGCGCGAAGCTCGCTTTGCAGGCTCTCGAGCTGGCTTTTGTTCGGAAGCTCGCCCGTCGTGAGGAGAAAGAAAATTTCTTCGGGCAAGCGCGCCGCCAGTTCGGCGATCGGCTTTCCCCGGATGATGAGGCCCTGATCGGGATCCACCACTGAGGTATCGCAGACCAGCCCGCAGACGCCGCGCAGCCCTCCAAAGAGCTGGGCAATCTTGACTTCCGAAATCACGCGGTCACCGCTCGCTTTGATGATCTCCTCGCGCTGCTTTCGCAACTGCGGGATTTGTTCCTTGAGTTTATCTCTTAGCGCTCCCATAAATTTCTCCTTTCATTTCGTTCAAGCTTGGGCGGCGACCTGGGCGCGCGTCACGCCGCGGACTCCTTTCGCCGGACGCTCCGCAAGGCGGTGATGCCTTGGGCGTGATGGACGGCGATGGCCGTCATGTTCACGATGTCTTCTACCGCGTCGCCACGCTGGAGGACGTGAACCGGCTTCGAAAGGCCGACGAGAATCGGCCCGAGCGATTCCGCGCCCCCGATGCGCGCCATGAGTTTGTAAGCGATATTGGCGGCTTCGAGGCTCGGAAAAATCAGCACGTTCGCGCCGCCGTGAAGCGACGAAAACGGGTAATCTCGCTCGAGAATCTCGGGCGTGACCGCCGTATCCGCCATCATCTCTCCGTCCACCATGATTTCCGGATGGATCTCGCGCAAGATCTCCGCCGCGCGGCGCATTTTCTGCGCCCGAGGATGCGCCGTGCTGCCGAAATTTGAAAACGAGAGCATGGCCACTCGCGGCTCGAGGTTGAAGTCGCGCGCCACCTCCGCGGCAAGAAGCGCGATTTCCGCAAGATCCTCGCTCGAAGGCTCGATGTTCACGGTGGTGTCGGAAAAAACGTAGACCTGCTGCTTCGTCACAATGACGTAAACGCCGGAAACGCGCCGGACATTCTGGCGCAGCCGGATGATCTGGAGCGCGGGCCGGATGGTCTCCGGATAGTGCTGCGAGACGCCCGCAAGAAAGCCGTCGGCGTCGCCGAGGCGCACCATCATGGCCCCGAAATAATTCGGATTGAGCATCTGCTCTTCCGCCTCGTGGTGCGTGACGCCGTGGCGCCGGCGCAGACCGTAGAATTCTTCCACGTAGTCGGCGAGGCGTGGCGAGCGCGCCGGGTCAATGGTCTCGGGTTCGAACTGGCGCAGCCCCAGCTCGGCGAGCTTGGCGCGAATGACGTCCGCGCGGCCGATGAGGATGGGCCGCGCGATTTTTTCCGTGGTCACCTGGTAGCACGCGCGGAGGATTTTTTCGTGCTCGCCCTCGGAAAAGACGATTCGCTTCGGGTCCGTCTTCGCCCGCTGGCGGACGCTTTGCATCACTTCATAAGTTCTTCCGAGCCGCTGCGCGAGCTGATCGCGGTAGGCGCTGAGGTCGAGCTCCGTCCGCGCCACGCCCGTGCGCATCGCCGCTTCCGCCACCGCCGAGGACTCACGGATCAGCACGCGCGGGTCGAACGGCTTGGGGATGATGTATTCCGCGCCGAATTCCAGGCGCTTGATCCCGTAAGCGCGCAGCACGGAATCGGGCACGTCTTCGCGCGCCAGGTCCGCGAGCGCGCGCGTTGCCGCAATTTCCATCTCCGGATTGATCGTCCGCGCCCGCACGTCGAGTGCGCCGCGGAAAATAAAGGGAAAGCCCAGCACGTTATTCACCTGGTTCGGATAATCGGAGCGTCCCGTTGCCACAATGACGTCCGTACGCGCCGCTCGCGCCTCGTCATAGCCGATTTCCGGATCGGGATTCGCAAGCGCGAAAATGATGGGCCGCTCGCCCATCGTGCGGACCATTTCCGCGGTCACGCATCCGCCCACAGAGAGACCGACGAAGACGTCGGCGCCCTTGAGCGCGTCGGCCAGCGTTCGCGCATCCGTTGGGGCCGCGAGCGCGGCTTTATAAGGATTCATCCCCTTTGTTCGTCCTTGATAAACCACGCCCTCGGAATCCGCGAGAAGCACGTTTTCGCGCTTCACGCCGAGGCGGATGTAATGCTCGGCGCAAGCGATGCCGGAAGCGCCCGCCCCGTTGAAAACAACTCTTACGCGGCCGATATCCTTGCGGGCGAGTTCAAGCGCATTCACGAGCGCCGCGCCTGAAATGATCGCCGTGCCGTGCTGGTCGTCATGCATGACGGGAATCGCCATGGTCTTGCGAAGCGTCTCTTCGATCTGGAAACATTCGGGCGCTTTGATGTCTTCGAGATTGATGCCGCCGAAGGTGGGCTCGAGAAGCTGGCAGAGTCTGATGACGTCTTCGGGATCTTTCGATTGAACTTCGAGATCGAAAACGTCAATATCCGCGAAGCGCTTGAACAGGACCGCTTTGCCTTCCATGACGGGCTTGCCGGCCGCCGCGCCGATGTTGCCGAGCCCGAGCACCGCCGTCCCGTTGGAAACGACGGCAACGAGATTCGCGCGCGCGGTGTATTCGAAGCTCAGATCCGGAGATTTTTCGATTTCCAGGCAAGGCGCCGCAACGCCCGGCGTGTACGCCAGGCTCAAATCCCATTGGGTGCGGCAGGGTTTGGTGGCAACGACTTCAATTTTACCTTTGCGGCCGCGACGATGATACTCGAGCGCAGCCTGCTCGCGATTTTCCATAGCCCCCTCTTGCGGGAAACCCGGATTCGCTCCGGCAGCCCGCTCCTGCAAAATATTGCGCCGTTTCGGCGAAAGCGGCAATCACCGCCCTTCACCCAAACGATACCGACCACTATAACTATAACTCCGCCCGCACTCGTTTCGTGCGCCCAAATATGCCGCAGACGGCCGGAAAACGCGCCAAGCCATTCTTCATGGTGCATCAAAGAGGCAACCGATGCCGTGTGCGCCGTCACTCGCCCTTGTGACCGCCGTCACATGAGCGCGCAAACAAACAGAGCCGGACGCCGCGCAAAGCCGCGCTATAATAAGCGGCGGCCGAGGAGCATCGAATGGATCGAAAAGAAGCATGGAATCTGATGTGCGAGTACACCCAGAATGAAAATCTGCGCAAGCACATGAGGGCGGTCGAAGCCTGCATGGAGGCTTACGCGCGGAAATTCGGCGAAAATGAAGAGGTGTGGGCCGTCACCGGATTGCTGCACGATTTTGATTACGAAAAATATCCGAATGCGCCCGACCATCCGCTCAAAGGCAGCGAGATTTTGCAAGAGAAAGGGGTATCCGAAGAAATTCGCCGCGCCATTCTCGGGCACGCGGATTATTCCGGAGTTCCGAGAGACACGCGAATGGCGAAGGCGCTTTTTGCCTGCGACGAGCTGGCCGGATTTATCACCGCCTGCTCTCTTGTGAGGCCGGACCGCATCGCATCGCTCGAAGCCCGCTCGGTGCGCAAGCGGATGAAAGACAAGGCGTTCGCGCGCGCCGTCAGCCGCGAAGATATCGCAAAAGGCGCGGAAGAATTGGGCGTGCCGCTCGATGAGCACATCGCCTTTTGCATTGAAGCCATGCGCGCCATCGCGCCGGAGCTTGGTCTCGCCGTGTAGCGCCCGCCTTCAGGCGGGCGCGGAAATAGCCGGACGCGGCACGCCCGCCTGAAGTCCGGCGCTACAGATTAACCTTCTCAAGATACGCTGGCGCGCGGACGTTCCATTTCAGCTGACTTGCGATTTTCTCCCGCAGAGATTCGCTGGCATGGGGTTCGCCGTGCGTCAAAAATGTCTGGCGGGGCGGTTTCTGAAAGCGGCCGAGCCAGCGCAGCATCTCCTCGTAATCCGCGTGGCCGCTCAGGCTTTCCAGGCTTTCGATGCGCGCGCGCACGGGAATTTCCACGCCGTGCATCTTCACGATCTTGGCGCCGGACTGAATCGCCTGGCCGCGCGTCCCCGCGGCCTGAAAACCCACAAATAAAATCGTATTGCGAGGGTCGGGCAGGCAGCGCGCGAGGTGATGCACCACGCGCCCGCCTGTGGCCATGCCGCTTGCCGAGATGATGATGGTCGGAAAATGAACGTCGTTCAGGGCCTTCGATTGCTCGACCGTGCGGTCGAAATGCACGTTCCGCTGCGAGAAAAGGCGAAGGCCGCCCTTTTCGAGTTCATCCACGCTCAGGTTGTGCTCTTCATGGTGCCGGCGGTAAAGATCGGTCGCGTCAATCGCCATCGGGCTATCCACGTGAATCGGCAAAGACGGTATCTTCTCGCGCTCGATCAGCTCGCGGAAAAGAAACAGCAGTTCCTGCGTGCGTCCGATCGCGAACGACGGAATCACCACCGTGCCGCCGCGCGCCGCCGTCTCACTGACGATTTGCGCGAGACGCTCGCGGACATCATCACGGGGATGCAGCCGGTCACCGTAGGTGGATTCGCAGAGCATCACGTCCGCGGGCTCGGGAACGACGGGCTCGGGAATGATGATCTGCGGAAATCGCCCGACGTCGCCCGAGAAAAGGACGGTCGTTGCCTCGCCGTTCTCGCGGATGGCGACCTCAATCATCCGCGCACCCAGGATGTGGCCCGCGCGGAAAAATTTCAGCGAGAAATGCGGGGAAATCTCAAAAGGCTTCGATTCATCAACTGCGCGAAATCGGCCGAGTGATTGAACGGCGTCATCGTGCGTGTAGAGCGGCAGAGCGGGCTTGTGGCGGCTGAAACCTTTGATGTTCGCGTACTCGGCGTCTTCTTCCTGGATGTGGCCGGAGTCGGGAAGCACCAGCGCGGCCAAATCCACCGTCGCAGCGGTGGCAAAGATTTCGCCGCTGAAGCCGTCCTTGACGAATTTTGGGAAGTAGCCCGTGTGGTCGAGGTGCGCGTGGGTCAGGGCAATCCAGTGGATGGTTTTCGGCTCGATGGGAAGCGGATTCCAATTGCGCTCCCGCAGCTCTTTGGGGCCCTGGAAAAGCCCGCAATCTATCATCAGCCGCTCGCCCGCCGCTTCGAGCAGGTATTTTGATCCCGTCACCGTCCCCGTCGCGCCAAGAAATTGAAGGGTCGCCATCGCAGCCTCTCATCGAGCCTGCGAATCATAACACGGCGCGGCCGGAGCGGCGCGAGGAATCCGCTTTCTTGACGGCTTGAGGCGGGAAGCAGAAGGAATCGCCTGCTATCTTTGCAGGCCTTTGACGCGGAAAGCCCAGCTTGAGAATTGCCGCCCTGCGTTGCCCGCCGGTCAATTCAAATCACGACCGATTCATCGTATTCGCCGAAGACGTTGCGCAGGGCGTCTGAAATTTCACCGACCGTGGCGAAGGATTTCACAGCGCCCATAATCACGGGCATCAGATTCTGATCGGAGCGCGCCGCGGATTCAACCCGATCAAGCGCCGGTTTCACGCGCGCCGGATCCCGCCGTTTGCGCAGCGCGCGCAGGCGCTCAACCTGTTGCTGCTCGATGGCTGGATCAATTTTCAAAGTGGGAACCGAAGCCGGCGAATTCTCCTGATACCGGTTCACGCCGACGACCGTCTGCTCGCCCGATTCAATCTTCCGCTGAGCCTCGTAAGCGGCCTGCTGGATTTCGCGCTGCACGAAGCCCGCTTCGATCGCCCGCAGCATGCCGCCGAGCGCGTCAATTTTTTCGATCAGGTTTTCAGCCGCCGACTCCAGCTCGTTCGTCTTCTTTTCGACGGTAAAGGATCCGGCGAGCGGATCCACGGCGTTTGGGGCGCCGGATTCGAAGGCGATGATTTGCTGGGTGCGCAGCGCAAGCAGCGCGGAATCTTCGGTCGGGAGCGCGAGCGCTTCGTCGCGCGCGTTCGTGTGGAGCGATTGCGTTCCTCCGAGCACGGCGGCGAGCGCCTGGAGCGTGACGCGGACGATGTTGACGTCCGGCTGCTGGGCGGTGAGCGTCGAGCCCGCGGTTTGCGCGTGGAAGCGGAACATCCACGACCGAGGATTTTTCGCGTGGAAGCGCTCGCGCGCAATCCGCGCCCACAGCCGCCGCGCGGCGCGGAACTTCGCGGCTTCCTCGAGAAAATCATTGTGCGCGTTCAGGAAGAACGCCATGCGCGGCGCCACGTCATCCGGCTGGAGCCCTCGCGCGGCGGCGGCTTCGAGATAGGCGATGGCATTCGCCAGCGTAAAGGCGATTTCCTGCGCCGCCGTCGAGCCCGCTTCCCGGATGTGATAGCCGCTGACGGAAATCGTGTTCCATTCCGGAGCGCGCTCGCGGCAAAACGAGAAAATATCGGTCACCAGCCGCAGCGCGGGCGCGGGCGGATAGATGTAGGTTCCGCGCGCGATATATTCCTTCAAAATATCGTTCTGCACGGTGCCGGAGACGCGTTCCAGGCTCACTCCCTGCTTTTCCGCGACGGCAAAATAGAGCGCGAGCAGAATCGGCGCCGTCGCGTTGATGGTCATGGACGTTGAAACGCGGTCGAGCGGAATGCCCTCGAACAGCGTCTCCATGTCTTCGAGCGAATCAATCGCCACGCCCACGCGTCCCACTTCACCCGCGGCCATCGGATGGTCGGAATCAAGCCCGATTTGCGTCGGCAGATCGAAGGCGACGGAAAGTCCGGTCGTGCCTTGCTCGAGCAGATATCGGTAGCGCTGGTTCGATTCGCGCGCGCCGCCGAAGCCCGCGTATTGCCGCATCGTCCACAAGCGCCCGCGGTAACCGGAGGAATAGATGCCGCGCGTGAAGGGATATTCGCCGGGAAGTCCCAGGTCTCTTTCAGGCGACCACCCCGCGAGGCTCTCCGGCGTGTCGAACAGCTCCGGCGTGCTTGCGGGGTCCGGTTTTCGTCCGTCGTCTTTCCGCGAATCGCTCGCCATCGTCTTGTTTCGCCGCTTGCTACCGCACGCTGCGTGCTCGGGCGATCGAATGCAGCCCGAAACTCACGAGAATCACTGAAAACACGGCCACCGCTCCGAACGCCCAAAGTCCGTTCGAAGGAGTGTGGCGATAATCTTCCCACAACTCGAGCGCCAGCACCGCTCCCGAGCCGCCGAGCACCAGGAAAATCGCGGCAATCGTCAGGTGAAAAATGCGGCGACCCTGCCGGATGGCGCGGAGAATCCGCGCTAGAATTGCGCTCAGCATCGTTCCCGCAGCCGGGCGCGAATGGCGCGCCGCTGGCCCTCCACAATTGTAGCCTGAGAAGTCCCGAATATGGCACAATACGCGGCATGATGCGAATTTCAAAGAGAATCGCGCTTGCAATTTTACTAATGCCGATGGCTCTCTGGCCCTTGTCTGCTCGGGGCGGCCCGATCGCGCCACTGCTTGCCTCCACTCCGCCGATGGGCTGGAACAGTTGGCAGTCTTACGGCGCAAGCATCACCGAATCCGAATTCAAGGCGAACGCGCGCTGGATGGAGACGCACCTCAAGCGCTACGGGTTTCAGTACGTGGTGGTGGATGCCGGCTGGTATCTTCAAATTCCGGCTCGCTGGGGCAAGCCTCCCTGGAAGGCGACGCTCGATCCCTTCGGCCGTTACATTCCCGCGCCGAATCGTTTCCCTTCCTCCGCGGACGGACGGGGTTTCAAGCCGCTCGCCGATTACGTTCACTCGCTCGGCCTCAAGTTCGGGATTCACATGATGCGCGGCATCCCGCGCATCGCGGTGGATCGAAACCTGCCGATTGCCGGCACGGCGTTTCATGCGGCCGACGCGGCGGACACTACCGACACTTGTTCATGGGACCGCGAAAATTACGGTGTCAGGAATAATGCCGCGGGACAAGCTTATTACGACTCCGTCCTGAAGCTCATCGCCGGGTGGGGCGTGGATTTTCTCAAGGTGGATTGCATCTCGAGCCGCCCTTATAAGGCGAGCGAGATTCGCATGATCAGCCGCGCCATCCGCAAAACGGGCCGGCCCATCGTTCTGAGTCTTTCGCCTGGCCCTACTTCGCTCGCCGTTGCCAACGATGTGCGCAAGTACGCGCAGATGTGGCGAATCTCAAACGACTTTTGGGACAACTGGATTGCGACGGGCGATGAGGCCTGGAGCCAGTCGCTTTACGGTCAATTTGCGACGGCGGAGGGCTGGGCGCCCTACATCGAACCGGGACATTGGCCCGATGCTGACATGTTGCCCCTCGGATACATCGGTCCGCGCCCGGGCCTGGGCCCCGCGCGCTGGACGCGCTTCACCCACGACGAACAGCGCACGCTGATGACGCTTTGGTGCATCATCCGCTCGCCTTTGATTCTCGGCGGCAACCTGACCCGCAATGACGCCTGGACGACTTCGCTTGAAACGAACCGCGAAGTCCTCGCCGTGGATCAGGCTTCGGCCGATAATCGTCCGCTCATCGTCTCGAATGACATCGTCGTTTGGAGCGCCGAGCCGCAGAACGGGCGCGGGCATTACCTCGCGATATTCAATCGCAGCAACGCCCCGCTCAAAATCGCCCTCCGCTGGAACGAGCTTGGCCTTGTCACGGGCAAGCCTTACTTGCTTCGAGACCTTTGGACCCACAAGAATCTCGGCGCTGCCACTTCGCTCAAGCTCAAGCTCCGCCCGCACGCTTCAGTGCTCTACCGCGCCGGCGAGTAAGCCTCCGGCCGCGCGCGCGGGTTCCGACTTGCAGGGCGCAAGTTCATAGCCACGAACGCCTTTCAAACGCCTTGAAATTGGGGTACACTCTGGGGGATTAGTCAAAGGGTGACGAGGTGCGCTCCTGCGCGGGCCAATCGCGCGCACTCCCTTTGCAACCTGAAGCGAGGCAGTGACGTCCCGCCGGTGAGCACGGCCGCGAGGCCTTTGCCACAGCGGGACGGCCATCGGATCGCGAGTTTTGCGGAGGAGGTCAACATGAACGGTTCAAGGAACATCGCCGGATCGTTTTTTCTGGCTGTGGCGGCGAGCGCGCTTTTCTTCGCGCCGCCGGCGTGCGCGGCGAGCCTGAATTCTCGCATTCGCGGGCCCATCAACGATGCCGAGCGCGTGACGCTCGGCGGCAACATCCCTCCGCTCGCGCGCCGGCGTTTCGACCGAGGCCGCGCGCCCGATTCGCTCCCCATGGAGCGCATGCTGCTCGTCCTGAAGCGCAGCTCCCAGCAGGAGCAAGCGCTCGAAAACCTCCTCGTCGAGCAGCAGGATAAGACCTCGCCCGCTTATCGCCGCTGGCTCACGCCCGAAGAGTTCGGCGGCGAATTCGGCGTTTCCAGCTCGGACCTTCAAAAAATCACCGGATGGCTCAGCGCGCAAGGCTTTGAGGTCAATCGCGTTTCGAACAGCCGGACGGTGATCGAATTTTCAGGCACGGCCGGCCAGGTGCGGCAGACCTTCAGCGCGGAGATTCACCAATACGTCATTCGCGGCAAATCCTATTGGGCGAACTCGACCAACCCGCAAATTCCCGCGGCTCTCGCTCCCGTCGTCGCGGGCATCGCCTCGCTCAACAATTTCCCACGCACGCCCATGCTCAAGAAGGTCGGCGTCTTCCAGAGGTCGCGGGAAACCGGAAAATATACGCCGCTCTTCACCTTCACAAGCAACGGCCAGACCTTCTATCCCCTCGGCCCGGGCGATTTCGACAAGATTTACAACGTCCCGGCGACCCCGAACGGCACGGGCGAAACCATCGCCATCGTCGGCGATTCGAACATCAATCCTCAGGACGACGCCGATTTCCGCAGTATTTTCGGCTTGCCGGCAAATCCCGTCAACGTGATTCTCGACGGGCCCGACCCCGGCATCGTCGCAGGGTCGGAAACCGAAGCTGATCTCGACACCGAATGGGCGGGCGCGGTCGCTCCGGGCGCGACGATTGATCTGGTCGTTTCAGAAGACACGGAGACCACGGCGGGCGTGGACCTTTCCGCGCTTTACATCATTGACAACAACCTCGCGCCCATCCTGAGCGAAAGCTTTGGCGCCTGCGAGGCTTCGCTCGGCAGCGCCGGCAACGCCTTTGAAAGCGGCATGTTCGAGCAAGCGGCGGCTGAAGGAATCACCGTGTTGGTCGCGGCGGGCGATACCGGCTCAGCCGGTTGCGACAACTCGGCTTCCGGGGTCGATGCGGCGCAGCACGGGCTTGCGATCAGCGGCACGGCTTCCAGCCCGTTTGACGTGGCCGTCGGCGGAACGGATTTTGACCTGAATCCGACGAACGCGACAACATACTTTAGCGCCACGAATAATTCCACCACCCAAGCCTCCGCCAAGTCTTACATTCCTGAAATCACCTGGAACGACTCCTGCGCGAGCGGCGGCTCGGCCACCAACTGTCTTAATCCATCCAGCCAGTTGCAGGCGGGAGGCATAGATTTGACGGCGGGCAGCGGCGGGCCGAGCAGTTGCACCTCGCAAGACGTCTTCGGAAATTGCCTGACGGCTTACTCGAAGCCCGCGTGGCAGACGGGCAGCGGCGTGCCGAATGACAGCGTGCGCGATATTCCCGATATCTCGATGTTCGCCGGCGACGGCCTTAACGGCAGCTTTTACATCATCTGCGAATCCGACCAAAATCCCGGTAACGCGCCGTGCAGCCTTGCTTCTCCTTACAGCGATTTCTTTGGCGTCGGCGGAACGTCCGCACCAACGCCTGCTTTCGCCGGCGTGATGGCCTTGATCAACCAGAAATACGGCCGGCAGGGCGACGCGGATTTTACGCTCTATCCACTCGCCGCAATGGCCAAAGCGAGCGGCAACTACTGTACTTCCAACTCGACCGCGGTCAGCAAGAGCACTTGTATTTTCTACGACATTGTTACGGGCCACAACGATACGGGAACGGACATCACGCCCGGCAACAACACCGTGGCTTGTCTCGCCGGGTCGCCGGATTGCAGCAATCAGACGGGTTCTGGCTACGGCTACCTCACCGCGAATCCGCCCGCGAGCGGCAGCAACAGCACCACGGCCGCGCCCGCCTGGCAAACGGCGACGGAGTACGACTACGCGAGCGGCCTCGGCTCCATCAATGTGGCGAACCTGCTGGCCGCATGGAATACCGTCACCTTCAAGCCGACCAGCACAACCCTCGCGGGCGTCACTCCGACGACCATCACGCACGGCCAAAGCGCCGCCGCGACGATCACCGTCAAGACCACCTCCACCGGCACGCCTTCAGGCGACGTAGAGCTGATGGCCACTCCAACAGCCGGAGGCGCGAGCCTCGGCGTGGGCACGTTCACGCTTACGGGCGGCGCGGCCACCGGCTCGACCAAAATGATTCCGGGAGGGACGTGGAACCTTACGGCGCATTATCAGGGCGACGGATTTTTCGGTTTGAGCGATTCGCCCTCGCCGGGCGTGACGGTCACGGTAGGCAAGGAAAACAGCTCGACCGACTTTGAAGTTGCCATCGGGTCGTTTAATTCACTGACCGGAACCTTCAGCTATAACTACTGTACGTCCGGTTGCTCGACCCCCTACGGGTCCATCTACCTCTTGCGGGCGGACATTCTGAATGCGGCGGGCGCGATGTGCGCTCCCGTCAATACTTCCGGGGAGCAAACGCAGCCCGCTTCCGGCTGCCCCACGGGAACCGTCACCTGGACGGATAACGGCGCAGCCCCGCCCGCGTCCGAAGAGCAAGGCAATCCCGCGGATGATGTGCCGGGGACGCTGCCGCTCAACAGTCAGGGGTATGCCGAGGATGCGTTCATCCAATTCAGCACCGGCTCGCACAGCCTCCAGGCGAGCTATAGCGGCGATAACAGCTTCAACGCGAGCACCTCGAGCAGCGTGAGCCTTACCGTAACCAAAGCCCCGACCACCACATCTTTTGTCAGCCCGCCCAGTTCGGTTGCGGCAGGGACGCCCTTCTCGCTCAATGTGGCAGTGCTCACCTCAAGCAGCGGCGTCGGACCCACGGGGACTGTCGAGATATTGAACGGCTCATCGCCGCTCGGCAACGCAAGCTGCTCGCCTTCGAACTTTAATCCTTCGACGGGCACGCCGGCTCTGTGCCAGGCGACGGTTAACGGGCTCGTACTGACTGCGAGCGCGAGCCTTACTGCCGAGTACAGCGGCGACACCAATTACACCACCTCGACCTCGTCAGCGACTCAGGTCAACGTCGCCGCCAACTTCGCGATGGCCGCAACTCCAACCTCGAATAGCGTCTCACCTGGCAGTTCGGCATCGTACACGATCACTGCGACGGCCGCCGGCGGCTTTACGGGAACCGTGAACTTCACCTGTTCGGTCGCCTCTGCATCGGGAAGCATCGTGCAGGATATGCCGACCTGCTCGCTCAATCCCGCTTCCGCCGCGGTGGGCGTGACCCCCGGCTCGACGATCCTGGAGGTTTCGACCACGGCGCCATCGCTCTTCGCGCCATTCGGCAGCGGCCCGCGCGGCGATCCCTGGATGCCCGTTGCGTTATTCCTCAGCTTGTCGCTCGTTGCGGCTGCGGGCGCCTGGTTTGCGCGTTCGCGCCGCCGGCCGCTCGCCACGGCGATCCTGACCGGCGCTTTATTCATCGCGCTTGCGGGTCTCGCCAGTTGCGGCGGCGGAGGCAATTCGGGGCCGCCGCCGAATCCCGGGACGCCTGCGGGCAATTACACCGTGACCGTCACCGGCACGTCCGGCACGGTCTCGAATTCGACGCCAGTTACTTTGACGGTCCAATAATTACAGGCTACCCTGCCGGGGCAATTTACAAATTGCCCCGGCAACTTCGATCCTTCCGGAAAACTGGAATTGCAGAGGGGTGCGCTTCAGGCCGTACGGGCGCTGAGCTTGTCGTCTTCGCAGATCTCGCGCACGCGCGAAGTGATGATGCGGCGGTGTTGCGGATGGAGGAATTCCAGGTGCATGCCTCGCCCGATGAAACGCATCTTGAGCATCGAGCCGCCCCAGGTCGAGCCTTCAATGCTTACGGGCACGGGATCGGGACAATAGACGGGATGGCCGGAGATCAGCGCGCGCCCCTGGCCGAGATTCACCACCGTGTACCGGTGATGCTGGGTCTCGACTCGAAGCACGGCGCCTTTGCCAAGCGCGTCGAGATGCACGCCTCCATCAATCTCCGACTGGATGATGTTCCGGTTGATTTCATCGCTCAGGTTCGGATGAGGGCGGAACAGGTCCGGTTCACCCGGGGTGGTACGTTCGTGGACCCGGGTTAGTCCTGTCCTGTCCATTGCGGCCATTATCGCACAATCCAATTTCGCAAGCGAAGATTTCTTCCGGGCGCGGGACGCCGTATTGCCCGTCTGGGGCTATTCATCATGTACGTCGCTGCGAGGCGGGGAAAAGAGGGCTGCCCGCCGGGGACCGGTCATTTTTGCGCTTGCAAATTCGCTTTTTGTTCGCCTATACTCTTGCAGCGGCTGTTTCGCGGCGGCGATCCGCAATGGATGAGGAGGGAAAGGCCCTATGGCTCTCACACGGCGGCAGAAACAGGTTTTGGATTTTCTTACCGAATTCATCAATCGCAAGGGATACTCGCCGAGCTTTGAGGAAATCGCGGAGGGCGTGAAGGTTTCATCGCTCGCCACCGTTCACAAGCACTTGGAAAACCTCGAGCGGAAAGGATTCATCCGGCGCGGGTACAACCAGAGCCGGTCGGTGGAAGTGGTCGCCGTGCCCGCTTCGGTGCCGTTCGCAAAGACGGCGGTCATACCGTTCGGCGGAAAGCGGGAATATCCTAGGGTTTCTACGCACGGCGCGGGAGCGCGGCCGGCGCGCGCGGGGTCGCTCGGCGCTTTGGAATTTCCTCTGCTCGGACGGATCGCCGCCGGCCGTCCTGTCGAAGCGGTTCCCTACCCGGAAACGTTTTCCTTCGGCGATTTCGCCGGCCGGCGCGGGGACGTTTTCGTCCTGCGCGTCAAAGGCGACTCCATGATTGACGATCACATCTGCGACGGCGACTACATCCTCGTGGAGGGCGCAGATTCCGCCGATAACGGCGAAATCGTTGTTGCGCTCATCGAAGGGACGGACGCCACGCTGAAGCGTTTTTACCTCGACAATTCACAAACGGTTCGCCTCCAGCCTGCGAACGCTCAAATGGACCCTATCGTTTTGCCCGCGCGGGACGTGAAGATTCAAGGGCGCGTCATCGGAGTGCTGAGAAAATACTGAGGCCCGGACATTCTCCTGATTCAAGCTTGAAAAACTCCGCCGCCTCGCCCGGCGCGGCCTCGAATCCCTAAGCGCATCCTCAACCTGAGAAGCCCGCACGCTTGCAGAGTCCCATGAACGGCGATAGATTGGTTCATTCGCGGAAGGCGATTGCGGATTCGCGTGTGACGGAGGAATCGGAGGAATGGCAAAAAGCGGTTTTTCAGTGGTGATCCTTGCGGCGGGAAAAGCGACGCGCTTCAAGTCGGCGCGGCCGAAAGCGCTTCATCCGCTGGCAGGCCGGCTGCTCGGCGAATACGCGCTGCGCGCGGCGCTTGCCGCGGGGGCCGACCGGACGTATATGGTCGTCGGCTTCGAAGCCGGCCGGGTGCGCGCGACCTTTGAAAATTACCCGGTCCAATTCATCGAGCAGAAAGAACAATTGGGCACGGGGCACGCCCTGATGGTGGCGCGCGAGGAACTGAGCCGCTGCCCGAGCTCGGAGGTCATCGTGCTCGTCGGCGATATCCCGCTGATTCGCACGGAGACTCTTCTCGCGCTGGCCGAAGCCCACTCGAAATCGAAGAATGCCGCGACCGTGCTGACCACCCGTCTCGATGATCCGGCGGGTTACGGGCGCATCGTGCGCGCAGCAGAAGGAGGATTGCACGCGATCGTTGAAGAAAAAGTCGCGACGGCGGCCGAGAAAAAAATCAACGAGGTCAACTCCGGAATTATGTGCTTTTCCCGCGTGCCGCTGCTCGACCGACTGGACGAGCTTTCCGCACAGAACGCGCAGGGCGAATACCTGCTCACAGACCTGGTGGGCATCTTCAACCGGAGCAAGCTGAAAACCGGCGCGCTGCTCGCGCCGGACGCGCGCGAGGTGATGGGGGTGAACGACCGCAGCGAGCTGGCTCGAATCGAAAAAATTCTGCGGTTGAGAAAAGCCGAAGCGCTCATGGGGGAGGGCGTCACAATCGTCGATCCCGAGGCGGCCTACATTGACGAAACCGCGGAGGCCGGTCCTGACACGCGCATCGAGCCCGGCGTGAGCCTTCTGGGCGCGACGCGCGTCGGAAGCGGCTGCCTGATTGAGGCGCACGCAACGGTCGCGGATTCAAAGCTCGGCGACCGCGTGGTGATCCGGCAGGGAAGCCTGATCAGCGGCTGCGCGATCGCCTCAGGGGCGGTGATCGGGCCGTTCGCACACCTTCGAGACGGGGCGAAAGTCGAAGAAGAAGCGAGGATCGGCAACTTCGTCGAAGTCAAAAAAACGCGCGTCGGGCGCGGCGCGAGAGCGCTCCATTTGACCTACCTCGGCGATGCGACGCTCGGCGAGAAGGTGAACATCGGGGCGGGAACCGTCACCTGCAACTATGACGGGGAAAAGAAGAACCCGACCTTCATCGAGCGCGGAGCATTCATCGGCAGCGGGACGATGCTCGTCGCTCCGGTGCGCGTCGGCGAAGGCGCCTACGTCGGCGCAGGCTCGACGATCACCGGGGACGTTCCCCCCAATGCGCTGGCGCTCGCTCGCGCGCCGCAGGTGAATAAAGAAGGCTGGGCCGAAAAGCGCGCGAGAGAGAAAGCCGGGGTCCCGAGCCCTGCAGCGGCCGCCGAAGCGAAGCCGGAAGAAAACGCCGCGGCCATGGAACCGCTGCAGCACTCCGGCGTGGCTGTCCTGACCGTGCCTGCGCGCCTTACTTACGGCCGCGCGACTGATTCGCTCCGCGAACAATTTCAATCGGCGATCGCATCAGGCCGGACGAAGATGGTCGTGGACCTGGGAGGAGCGGCTTACATTGACAGTGCTGGCCTGGGCGCGCTGGCCTCGGCGCTCATCTCCGCGCGCCGGGAGGGCGGCGATTTGAAATTGGCGGCGGTTGCGACAAAAGTCATGGCGATTCTCGCCGCCGCGAACTTGCAGCAGGCGTTTGAAATTTATCCCACGAAAGAGGACGCGGTTTCGAGCTTCAAGATTTCCGCGTAGAATTCACGCCCGCGGATGCCCGGGTGAGTGCGGATGCGCGTTTATTTGACGGCGCGCAGCGTGAGGCTCGCGAGCGCGTAGGTCTCCGTGCGGAGATATTCGTAGGGAACTTCCTTCAAAATTTCGACATCCCGGAAACCCGCCGCGCGTACCGTTGAGAGATAGGCGCTTTTTTCGAGAGCGCCCGCCGTGCATCCCGCCCAGCGTTCCATGTCCCGGCGAACCTCGGGCGGAATCGGGCCGATGGAAACGATGTCCGATACCGTGACCACGCCTCCCGCGCGCAGCACACGATAAACTTCGGCAAAAACGCGAGCCTTATCGGGCGCGAGATTGATGACGCAATTTGAAATCACCCGGTCCACCGTGGCCGATTCGACGGGCAAGTTCTCGATGTCGCCTTCACGGAACTCGACGTTCGTGAACCCGCCGCGCTGCGCGTTGCTGCGGGCCTTCGCCAGCATCTCGTCGGTCATATCCACACCGATAACGAAGCCGCTCGGTCCCACTCTGCGCGCGGCCAGAAAGCAATCCACGCCCGCGCCACTGCCGAGATCGAGCACGGTCTGGCCCGGCTGCAAATCGGCGGTTCCCGTCGGATCGCCGCATCCGAGGCCGAGGTCGGCGCCTTCCGGCAATTCGGCGCGCTCGGCGGCCGTGTATCCTTGCGCCGTTGCGATGTTATAAAGATCGCTCGCGCTCGGCGTCGAGCTGCAACAGCTCTTCAATTGACCGCGCGCAATCGCCGCGTAACGCCCTTCCACGGCGGCCTTCACGTCCTTTTCATCGGGAGCTTTGGATTCGTTCACGATAGAACTTTCGCTTTCCGGCCCCGCGCTCATGAAACCGCTTCCGGGCGCAGCCCGAAGAACGGCAAATCACACTTGGCTGCCTACTTGGCGACTGCCGCGCCGTAAACGCTCGAATGCGTCAGCCGATCAAAATAATCATACGCCAGGCGCGCGACACGCTCAATCGCCGCCTCGCCGTCGCGACCGTTTTTGAGATAGGTCGTCATCACCGAGATGACAAAGGGATGTCCGGGAATTTCAACGATGCCGGAGTCACAGCGCACACCCGGCAGCGCGCCGGGCTTGTCGGCGATGGTGACGGATTCGGGCAAAGCCTGATGGAATTCGCTTTCCTTCGGCAATTCAAGAAAATCGAAATAGCGCTTCGTGTAGGCCGGGTCGAGCGCCCGGCCGCGATCAACGTCCACAAGGAGCGCAGCCATTTCGGAAGGCGTCGAAACGTTTTCCTGGCCGCGTGCGGAAGCGGCAAGGTCCATCATGAAGCGGCGAAGCGCCGTTCGCTTCAAGCCGAGCCGGGCGATTTCGGCGTTGACGCTCGCCATGCCGACACGCCGGATGAGGATGTTTGTGGCGGAGTTATCGCTCAAAACAACCATGAGCGTTGTGAGGTCGCCGAGGCTCATCGTGAGCGGGCCGTTGCGCAGCATAAACAGGATGCCGCTTCCGCCCACGGTTTCGGATGGCGTGATTTTTTGTTCTTCGCCGAGCGAGAGCTTGCCTTCCTGCGCCTGGCGCAGCAGTTCGAGCAGAATCGCGAGCTTGATTGAGCTCGCCTGCGGGAAAACAGTGTTCGCGTGAAGAGAAAAAGACTCGCCCGTCTTCAGGTCCTCGATGTGGTAGCCCATGACGCCGTCGAGGTGCGAGGCCTCCGATTGAAGCCTTGAATCGAGGCTTGCGCGGAGAGCAGAGTTCAAAGTCTCCTGGGCGGATAAACCCGGGGCAAATGCAGCGATGGCGCAAATAAAAAGGAATGGCGCGAAAAACCGGAATCGCATTTTCATCTCCCTGCGAGAATGGAATTCGCTTACGAACCAATGTACTTGGCGTAGAGGCCACGCGCGGCGGCCACATCGCCGGTTCCCTTGATGATGGCGCGGCCGTCCGGGAAAACCGTGATTTCAAACGAATCAACGGCGAAGCGGAGCAAATATCCGTTCGAGCGAACGCGGCCCAGCGGCTCAAGCGCGCGCCGGAGCGAATCCAAATCGAGCTGTCGCGGAGCGGGCTGGCGAACCTCGACGGCATCGCGGCCGCAGAGCGTCGCGTAGGCGGGCCCACGGCCTTCAAGAAATGTGAAGCGCCGCGCGCCGCAGGCGCGGCACGCGGGGTCGCGTGCGGGACGAAGTTGCTGCAATCGGTTTTCCCAAATATCGAAAGAAAGCAGACTTCCATGCAGTTCACTCTCGCGGCCGAGCAGCAGCTTCATCGCTTCGGCCGTCTGAATGGCGGAAGCCCACGCGACGGCGGGAGAGATAATGCCCGTCGTGTCGCAGGTGTCGTAAGCCCCCTGCGGCAGCTCGGGAAAAACGCAGGCAAGGCACGGCGTGCGCCCGGGAAGAATCGTCATCGTCATCGCAGTGCTAGCAACCGCCGCGCCGTAAATCCAGGGGATGCCGAGCTTGACGGAGACATCGTTCACCAGGTAGCGTGTCTCCAGGTTGTCGCTCCCGTCGAGAATGAGATCGAATCCCCCGACCAGTTCCTCGACGTTCGCGCTCGTCAGGTCGGCAACGATGCCCTCGACAGCCACCTCCGAGTTGATTTTTCGCAGCTTGCGTTCCGCGGCGACGGCTTTTGGCAGGACTTCAGCCGCGTCCTCTTCATCAAAAAGCGTCTGGCGCTGAAGATTGCTTTCTTCGACGAAATCACGGTCCACAATCCGGACCGTTCCCACGCCGCAGCGGACGAGCGCTCCGGCGTGCGCCGTGCCAAGTGCTCCACAGCCGATAATGACCGCTTTCGAACGCGCGAGCTTCTCCTGCCCGGGGCGGCCCACCGGCCGGAAGAGAATTTGGCGCGAATATTTTTCCCAATTCATAAGATCCGGCGGCGGAGCGGCCAAGCGCCGGCGTCGCCGAAACGCGCTATGATGAGCTCGAGAGGAGCTTCTCGAATCGCCGTAGCACTGCATCGGCAGGGCTAGAGGCAATCATAACACTGTGACGTTGAAATTCTGGAACGGACCCAATACTTCCGGGAGCACGGCATCCGGTTTTGAGTTGCGCCGGCGGGATATGGTGGAACGGCAAATTCGGCGGCGCGGCATTCGCGACGAGCGAGTGCTCGAGGCAATGCTGAAAGTGCCGCGGCATGCGTTTGTGCCCCCGAAGCTCGCCGAACTGGCTTACGACGACAAGCCCTTGCCCATCGGTGCGGCGGAAACGATCTCGCAGCCTTATATCGTCGCCGTGATGACGGAAGCCGCACAGATTCATGCGGGCGATAAAGCGCTTGAAGTGGGCGCGGGCTCCGGATATCAAGCGGCGATCCTGAGCTTCCTGGGCGCGAAGGTGATCGCGATCGAGCGTAACGCGGGGCTTGCGGCCGCCGCGCAGGAACGGTTGATCCATCTCAGCGTCGCGAACGTCAGCGTTCTCGCGGGTGACGGCAGCGAAGGCTACGCGCCCGAAGCGCCCTACGACGTCATCCTCGTCACCGCAGCGGCGCCGGCAATTCCTTCACCGCTTCTCGATCAGTTGGCTGAAGGCGGCCGCATGGTGATTCCCATCGGCGGCCTTCGAGAGCAGGAACTGGCGCTGGTCTCGAAGACCGCGGGTCAGGTTTCGACGCGCGGGCTTGTATCGTGCCAGTTCGTGCCGCTGATTGGGAAAGCCGCCTGGGCGGAAGAAACCTTGCCGATTGAAAAATGATTGAGGACGCGATACCGCCGATCAAGCGGGTTGCTTCGCTTCGGCGTGGTGGCGAACATCCACGCCTTGAACGAGGAATAGAACGTCCTCAGCAATATTGGTGGCGTGGTCGGCGATGCGCTCGAGGTTGTGTGCCACGAACATGAAGGCGACGCATTCGGGAATCCGTGAAGGCTCGCGCTGCATGACCGCGGTTAAATCGTGGTAAATCTCGGCGCAGCGCTCGTCCACGGAATCGTCGGAAGCGAGAACGCTGCGCGCGAGCGCAGCATCCTTCTTGACGAATGCATCGAGGCTCCGATGCACCATGGACTCGGCCAGATTTGCCATTTCAGGCAAATCCACGAGCGGCCGGGTTTCGGGCGAGCGAAGAAGCGTCAGGGCGCGCTCGACGATGTTGATCGCCAGATCACCCAGGCGCTCGAGGTCGTTGTTGATCCGCAGGCCCGCCGTCAGGAAGCGCAGGTCGCTCGCCACCGGCTGCTCGGTCGCAAGGAGGTTGATGGCAAGGTCGTCATTTTCGATTTCCATCTGGTTGATGCGCGCCTCATTGAGCAGGACGCGCCGCGCTTCTTCTTCGTCGCGGCGGATGACGGCGAGGACGCTCCGATGGATGGCGGTTTCGACGAGGCCGCCCATTTCGAGCAGCCGGCTGCGAAGCACATCAAGCTGGATTTCAAAGTGGCGCACGCGCGTCTCTCCTTATCACGCATCATATCGGGTTTTTACCCGAACCGCCCGGAAATGTAATCTTCAGTCTCTTTTCGCGAAGGGTTCTTGAACATCACTTCCGTCTTGTCGAACTCGATGAGGCGGCCGAGCAGGAAGAAGCCCGTTTGATCTGCGACGCGTGCGGCCTGCTGCATATTGTGGGTGACGATGATGATCGTGCAGGAGCCGACGAGGTCGAAAAGCAAATCTTCAATCTTCGCCGTCGCGATCGGATCGAGCGCCGAACACGGCTCGTCCAGCAGGATGACTTCCGGATCGACCGCGAGGGCCCGGGCGATGCACAAGCGTTGCTGCTGGCCGCCCGAAAGCGAATAGGCGGATTTGCGGAGACTGTCCTTCACTTCATCCCAAAGCGCCGCGCGGCGCAGGCTTGTTTCCACAACCTCGCGCAGCTTGTCGCGGTTCTTGAGGCCGTTGACTCGCGCTCCGAACGCCACGTTGTCGAAGATTGATTTGGGAAACGGATTCGATTTCTGGAAGACCATGCCCACTCGCCGGCGCAAGTCCACCACGCTCATCCCAAAAATATCTTCGCCATCGAGCTTGACTTCGCCTTCGACGCGCGTGTAGGGGACCGTTTCAAACATCCGGTTCAAGGTCCGCAGGAAAGTGGACTTGCCACAGCCGGACGGCCCGATGAGCGCGGTAATTTTCTTTTCCGGTATATCCAGGCCGATGTCGTAAAGAACCTGGCGCCTGCTGTAGAAAAAGTTCAAGTGGCGGACAGAAATTTTGGCCGCCGTTGCCGGTAGCGGGCCCTGCGGTTCAGAGCTTATCGTCTTACCCGTGGGGCAGATGGTTTCGGCATCGGACGTCGCGCCCATGGATTATCAACTCCCAAGGTTCGGGGATTCGCAGACTCGGAAAAGCGAACTAATGAACCGAGCGACCGTCAACCTCGAACACAAAAACCGGAATTCAGCGTCCTCCGGTTCACTCACCGTCGCCTGACCGTCGTGCGCGTGACGATTGTAGCACGTGAAAAGTCCCATGCTGCTAACGGGTCCACGGGCGGCGCCAGCCGGGTCGCTCGACAAGCACCATCCGCGACGCGATACTGATTAACAAAACAAAAAGAGTGACGAAGAACGCCGCGGCATATGCGAGGGCGTGGGCGCTCGCGAAGGGTTCAGTGATGAACGCCCAAATCGCGTAAGTCAGGTAGCCGATCGGCTCCTTGGTTAAATGGCCCGTCCAGAGGTAGTTCGACCAGTCGGCGGTGTAAATGAGCGGCGCGGTTTCGCCAACCGAAATTGCCAGCGCGAGCAAAACGCCCGTCAAAATGCCGGGCAGCGCGGTCGGCACGCAAATCCCCAATACGACGCGGCTATCCCTGGCGCCCAACGCATAGGCGCCCTCGCGGAGCGCGCGAGGCACCTGGCGGAGCGCCATTTCACTCGTGCGGCAAATATAGGGCAGCGAAATAATGGCCAGGGCAACCGACCCCGCCGCGACCGAGAACTTCCACCCCAGGCGTTCCACGAGAGTGACGTAGCAGAAGTAGCCGATGACGATCGAAGGGACACCAACCAGCACATCGGCTAGAAATCGGATGACGGGCGCCAAGCGGCCTCGGTCAAATTCCGCGAGATAAATGCCCGCGGCAAGACCCAGAGGCGCCGAGAGGATGAGCCCGCCGAAAGCGAGGATCAACGTTCCCTCGATTGCGTTGAGAAGCCCGCCTCCATATCCCTCCGTGACATGGGTGATAACCGTGAGGGACAATGCATGGTAGCCTCGCATCACCACCACGGCCAAAATCCACACCATTGCGCCACCCAGCAGCAAAAACGCAATGGCGGACATTCCCCATCCCAAAAAATCAAGGATGGTGCGGCGGAGCCGGTGATGGCTCGCGGCGCGAATGCGGGGCAACGGTGCGGCGGCGGTGCCCATCAGACGGCCCTCGTCAACTGGCGGTCCTGGTAAAGGAGCAAGACGCGCGCGATCCCGTTCACCGCGATGGAAATCAAACACAGCACCAGAGCCACTTCCGCAAGTGAGCGCACGGCCATTCCGGTGGGATCCTCGAGCGCACTGTCCAGTTGGGAAACGATGAAAGACGCCATGGTGGAGATAGGAGAATAAATATTGTTCGGAAGATAGTTGAGTGCGTTGCCGCTGATCATGAGCACAGCCATCGTCTCGCCAAGCGCGCGCCCTGTAGCCAGGATGCTGGCGCCGGTCAATACGCGGCGGACTCCCGGCAGCAGCACGCTCCACAGGGTCTCGAAACGGCTCGCGCCGAGAGCAACCGCGCCTTCACGCAGGGCGGCCGGCTGCGTGACCAGCGCGTCGCGAACCGTCGCCGTAATCAACGGCACAATCATCAGGGTAAGGACAAGACCGCACGTCAGCAACCCATAGCCGCTGCCCGCATGGCCGCCGAAAAATGGGATGAATCCGAAGTGCTCGACCATCCAGGGGAAAAGATGATGACCCAGAAACGGAATCACTACCGCGTAACCCCAAAGTCCGTAAACGACGCTCGGTATGGCCGCCAGCAGCTCGACGAACAAGGAAACCCAGGCGCGCATGACAGGCGGCAACGCTTCCGCAAGGAAGACAGCCGCTCCAACACCTATGGGAACGGCAAGGACGATGGCAACCAGGGTGCTCAGAAGCGTGCCGGCAATGAGAAATAGAATACCGTAATGCGCTGCGGGCAAAACCTGCTGGCCTCGAACCATGATGGGATCGGCGTAGAGATTGCCAAGGTTCCAATTGTTCTGAGTGAGAAAGTGCAAGCGGTTGAAGCGCACCGCCGGCCACGCATAGACCGCGAGAAAGGTGACAATGACGACGAGGATGCCCCCCAGGATGCTGGCGAGCAATGCCGTGAGCCTGCGGAAGTTCATTGCTGCGCTCCGAAGAAGCAGGGGCGGGTTTCCACACCCGCCCCTACAATAGCCAACGTCATGATTCGCGGAGCGCTGCTACAGCTAGTGAATCTCCGCGATCTGGGCCGCACTGAGTTTAACGACCGGTGCAGGAAGCGGCACGAAGTGCACCGCACGCATAAAATGCGGCGCGCTGCCGCCCCTGGAGCTCATTGCCCAAGTGAAAAACTCGCGCAGCGCCGCCGCCATTTCAGATGAGGGCTGGTCGGACTTCACCAGCGCATATTCGTAATTGATAATCGGGTACGAATCCGCTCCGGGCGAAAAAATCAAGCTGAGCCGCTCATCCTTCGGCGTCCTGGCAATCATTTGCGCCGCCGCCGCCTCCGCCGTTGCCGCGGAGGGAAGAAGGAACCCGCCGGCCCGGTTCTTCAACTCCGCCAAGCCGAGGCCAAGCCGATCCGTCTGGTCCTCGAAGCTCGTGCCGATGTAAGCAACGGAGTATGGGTTATCCTGGGTGGCTGTGACCATGCCAGGATTCCCCTCAGCACCGAGGCCGCCCGAAATGGGAGGCCAACTCACGGTCGTGCCGTAGCTGACAGAGTTTCCCCACCCGTTGGGGTCGCTGAACGACAGATACTGCGTGAAAATGAATGTGTCGCCGCTCCCGTCCGTCCTGTGAATCGGAATAATGACGTGATGTGGCAGCTTCAGGCCGGAATTGAGATCGCGAATGGCTGGGTCGTCCCAATACCGGATCTTGCCCTGATAAATTCCCGACAGAACCGGCCCGCTCAACTTCAAATGAATCCGGTTCAGGCCAGGCAAGTTGTAATTCACCATCTGCATCGAGATGCAGAGCGGAATGTTCAGCATATCCGGATGCTGCTTCATCAGCGCGTTGCTCATATAGGCGTCGGATGCGCCGATTTGGGCGAGGCCTGCGACCGACTGGGAAATGCCCGTGCCGCTGCCTGTGGATGCGGGCGTGATCTTTACGTTTGGGTGTGCCCTGGTATAGACGGGAACCCAAAGGTTGAAGAGGGGATAGAGCAGGCTCGATCCGGTCTCGAGAAGATTCACGTCTCCTGCCGCCGGCAGGCGAACCGGAGCGGCGATGATACATGCGACGCCGATTATGGCTGCGAGCGTCGAAAGTCGAATTTTCATTTTTCCTCCCTATCAGGGTGAGTTGAAATTGTTACAATTGTGTTACATCTTTGTTACAAAGCTGCGAATTGCCGTAAACCCCGTCTGCGCAAGGCGCATAACGCATGGACAGCTTCATTCCGGGCCGTTACTTCAACGCCGGCGGCGCGCCCGGCAGGCTGTATCGGATATCGAAGAAGACCATGTTCACCTTGGCATTCGCGGGGCTTCCCGTCGCGACGGACCAGGGATCTCGCGTGAGATACGAATACTGGCTGATGAAGTTCACCGCTCCGTAGCTTGGGTTATGCCAAAGGGCCTGGTTGAGGCCAAAGGTCGCTTCCTGAATCGTGCGGTTTTGGCTCGAAGCGGACCCCGGATAGCCATAGCCGAAAGTCTTGCCCGAGCTATCCGTTCCCCAATTTCGTCCGACGTTGATCCCGCCGTAATAGGCGTACCAAAGAGAGTTGCGATGCGTGTACTCGAGCCCCGTGACCGTTGAAGAGGCGTGAATCAACGAAGGGCTGCCGTCGGCCTTGATGATGAGGTCGGGAGCCTGGCCGAAAATGTAACGGCCTCCCCCATCGCTGACGTAATTGTTGGTCAGAATTCGCATCCCCTTGAATAACTGGAAATTCAGGTTGACGAACCCTCCGCCGCCGGTTGCCGTATACGTCGTCGCGGTCGAGGGGTTCCACAGCTTGAAGTTGCGCTCGATGCCGCCGACTTCGATGTGGAACTTGTGTGACGGGTCGAACGCCAGCTTGGCGATGAGGTCGGGGGCGACGTTGGGGGAATTTGTATTTGCCGCCCAACCGGTGGTCCCGCCGCCGTCCAGCTCATTTTCCATGCTCGTCAACGCCGAAGGAGGCGTAATGAGCCCGCCGCCCGCTGAGCCTCCGGCATACTGGTCAGGGCTATCCGCCGCGATGGCGAAGGCCAGGGTCTTCGAGGGATGAACGACGAACCGAAGTTCGGGAATTCGTCCCCAGACGAGGCCCGCTTGGTAGTTCGTGTCCATGTCTTGGGAAAAGAAGATATCGCCGGGCAAAGGTGAAATGCCCGTGCGTCCCGGCGTGGCCAAGCTCCACGTCTGGCCGCCCAAAAATTCCCAGTCGCCTTTGCGAATATCGAGCCAGTAGAGACGCGAGCGCAGCGGATTGCTGTTGCTGCTGACCGCGAGATTCGTGGGCGAAGGAACGATTCCGAGGAAGTCCGCTTCCATATAGCCCATGATGTGGGCTCCGTGAGTCAATGCGTCCACGCGAAAGCCGACGCGGGAGTTCTGCATGCTCATGCGGTACTCGCTGAGATTTGTGCTCGCGGTGTCGCCGTAAGGAATGCCTCCGAAGTTGGTTCCGATGCCGCTGCCGACGTCGTGATTCCGCCAAACGCCGGTAATATCCATGAATCCAACCGGCGTGAAATAGGCAGAGCCCAGGTGAAACTGGAGCGGCGAATCGGGAACGTCGCCGGAGTTCGCGCCCGAAACAGGATTGCTGGCGGCAGGGGTGGCGATCGGCAGGGGGATCGCGGGGTTTGAGTTCGGCCGAACTTTGCGCGAAAGGACGGGCGTCAAGCTTGCGTCAGTCCCAGCCGTGGGCAGAGCCGATGCGGCCGTTTGACTGTTGTCCTGGGCCTGCTCTTCAGCCTTCACTTGCTGCCGAAGCTGCTCGACAATGGCCGTCAACTTACTGATTTCTCTCTGTTGTTCGGCAAGCTGGCGCTGGAGAGAGCTTTTCGCTGCCGGACCGCTTTTGGCACTGCTGGTCGGTTTAGCCGCGCTCGCGTTCGCGTGCGGAGCTGACGGCTTTGCGCCGGAGCCGCTTTTCGGCGCCTGGCCCGCAAAGCCGCGCATTGCGGTCAAAAGAAACAATGCCCCAATCGAATGGACAAGAATCTTGAGCTTTTGGGTTCCTGTTTTCACGTTCCGCTCCTTTGTGAGTGATGAATCGTCCGCATATTTGTGGGGACCCTGCGGACTTGCCTTCTAGGCCCGATTTACGAACACAATCTTAGTGCTGTTAATTTAACTGAATATGAATGGGAGGTAACAGCAATGTTAAATTCTCAACGTGAGAAGGTTCCCACCCGGCCACGACGGCTTGGTGCGAAAGTTCCGTAAATTGGCGAAGCGCCGGCATGGGCGAGAGGCAGGGTTCGGACCGATTAGCGTTTCGAATACGCCAGGCATGAGAGATCCTCCCGTCCCGTGACTCATGAAGATGGCTGCCGGCTTTCGATCGGCGGCGGCGCCGAACCCATCGGTATCAGCGGTTTACGAAGCGTGGCGCAAATGGATAGTGAAGGTGGATCCCTTTCCCAACTGGCTTTGCACTTCAACCCTGCCGTTCATACGCTCGACGATGTGCTTGACAATGGCGAGGCCCAATCCCGTGCCGCCTGCTTCGCGCGAACGCGCCTTATCCACTCGATAAAAGCGCTCGAAGATGCGAGGCAAATCCTGAGAGGGGATACCGATGCCATCATCCGAAACCCCTATTTGCACATCGTCTTCGCCCGAAAGCTTCGTCTCGGCACGAACCGTGCCGCCGGCGTGGTTGAACTTCACGCCGTTGTCGAGGAGATTGATCAACGCCTGCTCGAGGCGGATGCGGTCGGCGAGAACATTAAAGTCGTCTCCTTCGGATGTGATTTGAACGTGGTGAAGGGCGGCGGTCGGTTCGACCGCGCGCACAGCGGCAGCCAAGGCTTCCCGGACTGAAACCGTCTCGGTACGAATCGCGGGCTGTTTGGATTCGAGTTCGGAGAGCGTCAGAAGGTCAGAGGAGATATTGTTTAAACGAATCGCGTGCGCCTTAATCGTCTTGAGAAATTTCCTGTTGTTTTCTTCATCCTCGAGGGCGCCGTCGAGCAATGTTTCGGCGTAGCCCTGGATGGCGGTCAGGGGCGTGCGCAGTTCGTGGGAGACGTTGGCGACGAAATCGCGCCGAACCCTTTCAAGCCGCTCGAGTTCCGTCACATCGTGCAGGATGGCAATGGCCCCGCGTTGCGACCGCGTTACGAGCGGCGCCGCTTCCACCTCAAACGACCGTCCTTCGGGCGAAAACAGTTCGATCCGCTCGCGCGCGGATTCTCCGTTAACCAGCACGTGAGTCAATAGCTCAACGAGTGCCGGTTCGCGCACGAGCTGCAAAAGGGGAAGCCGGTCCGGCACAGGGCCTGAAGCGCCCACTGCGCGCAGGAACGAAGCGTTCGAAAACGTCACTCGGAGTTCCATATCCACGGCTAGAACGCCTTCGACCATGCTCGAAAGGATTGCCTCGCTGCGGGACGACTCGGCGCTGAACCTTTCGACCAGATTATGCATTTGGGAAGATGCACGATTGAGGGAGACTGAAAGGAGGGCGAGCTCATCTTCGGATTGCGGTTCCCGCAACGCTTGGATGGAAACGAGAGGATCCGTCAGGCTTGCGCTGAAGTCTTTCAACCGTTCAATTCGCACGGCCAGCCGCGCCTGCAACAGCCCCCAGACAAAGAGGGCTGCAATGCCGGTAAGAAGCGCCGCCAGCCAGATCGAACGATGCCCGGGAGTGGCCGTTTCGGCAAGAACCCTGCGAGGAATCGCCAGGCGTAAGACGTACCCCGGTAGCCCTCGATAGCGCGTCGGCGCCGCGAAGAAGTAGAAATCAGCGCCGGACATCCCGCTTTGCCGCTCGATAGCGGTCGCCCGGCCGGCAAACGCCGCCTGCACTTCTGGCTGCGTCGCCTGGTTTTCAACTCTCGAGGGATCAAGCTGGGAATCTGCCAGCACTGCACCATTCGGCGCAATGACCGTAACGTGCGCGTCCGCTCGTGCGCCGGCTCTTTTAGCCCAGGTCTCGAGCGGCTCGTTTGGCCCGGACGTGAGTTCGCCGACAAGGAGGTTCGTTTCAAGCCGAAGCCGGTCTCCGATGTTTTCCCTCAGGGCTCGGGCGGAAGCGTGCATCCAGTAAAGGCTCAGTCCCCCAAGGGCGCCGGCCCATATCAGAAAGGCTGCAGCGATTTGTTTTCGGAAGATCCGGCTCTTGAAGATCACGGGAATCAGCGCCGGGCCATCCTCGGAGCGCAAATCACGGCTCCGATTGAGGCCCTGCGGCAAAACGATATCCCGATCCGCGCACCGTCAGCAGATACTGGGGCGAATCCGGCTGCGACTCAATCTTCTCACGCAGCCGCCGCACGTGGACGTCAACGGTCCGCGGAGTCACGAACCGGTCGCGGCCCCAGACTTCATCGAGCAAGCGGTCGCGGCTGAAGACGCGGCGCGGATGCGAAGCGAGATAGTGGAGCAGTTTGAACTCAAGCGCGCTTAGCTCGACCGAGCGGCCGTGCACCGAAACTTCCTGCGTGCGCGCGTCCAGGCGAAGACCGCGCATCTCTATCAACTCCGGAGCTTCCACCGGCCGGGCCTGCCGCCGCAGCACGGCCTTGGCGCGCGCCACCAATTCGCGCGGGCTGAAGGGCTTGACCACGTAATCGTCGCCGCCGATTTCGAGACCCAGGATTCGGTCCACCTCTTCACCCTTCGCCGTCAGGAAAATCACCGGAAGAGATTTGGTCCGCTCTTCGGCGCGTACCTGGCGGCAGAGATCGAGCCCGTCCATATCCGGCAGCATGATGTCGAGCAACAAGAGGTCGGCGGGATTGTGGCGAAGATGGTTGATCCCGTCCTGGCCGCGCCCGAAGCTCGCAACCTCGAAGCCGGCCTTGCGGAAATTGTATTGCACCAGCTCGACGATATCCTTCTCGTCTTCAATCAGCACAATTCGGGGGCGCACCAGGGCATTATACATCGTTTGAGCCTGACCACGGCGCCCGCGCGGTCCCCGGGAATGCCGCCGTTTGAGGGGCGGTGGCATTTGGGGGCGCGAAGGAATAGAATCGAGTGCGCGGGAGCCCCGCCCATGGACTACACGAAGCTGGATCGCTCTTCCGTTACATCGGCAGCCGGCATCAGCCTGCGAGTGATCGCCATCGCCGTCGTGGTGGCCTCGCTTTATTACGCAAGCTCCATTTTTATCACTCTGGTGTGCGCGATGTTCATCGCTTTCGTGCTCGAGCCGGGCGTGCGCCTGCTCGAGCGAGGCCATGTGCCGCGCTATCTGGGGTCGCTGTTGATGGTGCTTGCCGCGCTGGCCGTGCTTTACCTTGTTGGCTACGCGGTGTACGGGCGCGCCGTGGATTTCATCCACGATTTGCCAAGCTTCACTGCTCCGATCCACCACATCGTGACTCATGTTGAGGATTTCTTTGCAAGAATCCACCAAAGCACCACGGGCATTGTGCCGCCTTCGTCCGAGACGAGTTTGCCAACGGTCCGCGTGCAGGAGAATTCGCCTTGGGGAAGGTACCTGGTGCGCGGCATCGGTTCGTTCTACACGTTTGTCGTTACGGTGATGTTTATCCCCTTTCTCGTCTTCTTCATGCTGACTTCGAGAAATCAGATTTGGGAGGCGACGCTCAATCTTTTCCCCATCGAGGAGCGGGAACAGGCCGAGCATGTGATTTTGCGCATCGGGCAGATGGTGCGGCAATACGTTTTGGGCAACGTTCTGGTGGCGCTGATTTCAGCGGCCATCATTACGCCCGTCTTTGCGGAATTGGGCCTTCACTTCGCGCTACTGCTGGGACCGCTCGCGGCCTTGTTGAGCCTCATTCCTTATATCGGCGTCGCGCTCGCCATCATCCCTCCGCTGATGGTTGCGCTCGTCCAGTTCACCACCGTCACGCCGTTCGTCGTTATTGCCGTGACCGTCGTGGTCGTTCACTTCGCGGCCATCAATTTCCTTACACCCCTTCTTGTCGGCCACCGCGTCAAGCTGAACGCACTGACGGTGACCATTGCCATGATGTTCTGGGGCTGGCTTTGGGGCGGGATCGGATTGATTCTCGCGGTCCCCATTACGGCCGCCGTGAAGGCGGTGTGCGACAACATCGAAAAGCTCAAGGGCTGGGGCGCCTGGATGGGCGAGAGCTAGT
>JAKASG010000029.1 GCA_021828285.1 Acidobacteriota bacterium
CAGCTTGAACTCCTTCGTGAACTGCCGTCGAGACAAACCCATGACTCATCTCCCTTCGATGGCATTTTCATACCATTCGCTGAATTTTGAGTCTTAACCGTTTGTCTCAAATTTGGGGACAAGTCCAAGATACCACTTGATGCGAGCGGAGACAAGGAGTTATATCTGATTTGTTTCACGCAAAAAACGACCGCGCAAACTCCCCGGCCTAGCGATACTGATATTTACGTTGCCGCCGTGCTCGGGAGCAATGGTACGTCTGAGCCACGTTTTACGAAACTCTGGGATCGGAAGCTAGAGACAGACGCGTTTTACGGGGAATTCACGGTTCAGAAAATTCCGGATCTGGGTCCGTTCATTCTGCTTTACTGGGGAGACTTGGGCGGAAGCGGGGGACAGGACGCGATGAATGTCTACCGCATCACGGAGTAGGCCCAACAGCAGATGTCGAGCCTTCAGTTCCTAGGGCAGGAACTTCCAGGAGTCTACGACACGACTCTCGCGGGCACTGTCAGCACGACGTATCTCTATCATGAGGACGCGCTGGGTTCGGTGCGCGCCGTCACGGCGGCGAACGGGTCGCTGACGGGCGACGGGATGTATTATCCGTGGGGCGAGGAGTGGAAGAAGACGGGCAACGCGGTGGCGATGTTCGGCGGGTTCGAGGGTGCCGACAGCGTTTGGCAGGAGCAATATGTGGCCGTGCACCGCGTCTATCAGCCGAATTACGGCCGCTGGCTGACGCCCGACCCGGGCGGAATCAAGGTCGTGAACCTCGCCGACCCGCAGACCTGGAACATGTACGCTTACGTGACGGACAACCCGACAACGCTGAACGACCCTACCGGGCTGGGGGCGCACTGTACCGGCCAGAATACCGAACACAACAACGTTCTCACCTGCGAGCAGGCACAGGCCGCCGCCCAGTTGACGGCGACGCTGAAGAACTCGACTCAGGAGCGGCCCCAACAGCAGATTGGACCGGACTACATTCCATCGGGTGGCAGTGAAACACTTGCTGTCACAGCCGGAAGAATCAATAATGAAACGAACGGCATGAAGAACTCGAAGAGCGAGAACATGTCCCTCTCCGACGCCGAAAAGCTGATGGCTCACCAGAGATTCAACGCGGAAAGGCGCTACGGAAAGAACGTCCAAAACCGCGCCGGGATGATGGCCCCTCTAATGCATGGACCAGGATACAAGCGCGCCCTCGCAGCCACTATCGCAGCCGCACGCGAAGATGCGACTGGCTATGACCCGACCCTCGGAGCGAATCACTACAACATGCGTACGCCCGCGGAGGCCAACGGGATGCACCCCTTTTATGGGTATGGCGTTCATACCGTCTCCGGACCGTACATCTCACCCGGCCCATACAAATACATAGTTACCTACGGCCCGCCGATTTATGCGGACCCGGCCCTACCAGATCCGGGGGGCGGATGAGTAGCCATCGCGAGCGCACTGGGCGATCAGCATCCCCATGCCGCGAGTCCAAGCCGATCTCGGAGTGCTATTTATGCCCCGACTATGAAGAACACCCGATTGCAGCCTGAGAGGGAAGGAGGCGCTAATGTCCAAGCTTGGAAATCCGCTTGGGGGCTCGCCGGGCGATTGGCGACGGGTCCCATCGCGAGCGGCTCTTTGTGTGATTTTCCTTTTGCTTTCGTCGCTCGGTTTGCGGGGGGGACAAAACAAGGCCCGCCGGATGGCCGCCCCACCGCGGCTGCGGAAGGCAATAGGGTGCCTGGTCGCAGCGGATTACGTACAACAGTATGGTCTGAAACCTATTGGACTACGCGTTGGTGACCTTGCATGGGTTCGGTACGGGATCGGTTCGATCCCGGAGATAGGGGGCACGCCCGGACTCTGGAACATAATCGTGTATTCTCAGAATGCTCAGCGCGGTGCGCTCTTGTTTGCCGACCCAAATCGCCAGGGCGGTTTCGAAGCCATAAGGAATGGCTACAACCTAGTGAAACACCATTCACACTGGACCGCATCGGGCGGACAAGGAGGATTCCGTCTTTACGAGGCCGTCGGACGGTATGTTACGGCGCTTTCCGCGCACTCTCGATACCGGGTGAGGCTTCTGCCCGGAAACTCCGAATGCACCCAAGAACAGAACTGAGCGGTCGTCTGGAGGGTGAGCGAGCCAAAGCGGCTATGAAGTGAGCGATTAGCACCGGGTTGCCGCCGGTTAACGCGGAGCGCCGGAAAGGACGTAGTTTATCCCGGCACGGAGCTGTTCGTTAGAAATCGGAGCGAAATGATTACGACTTGGGATGGCGGCTATTTTGAGCTGGTGAGAACGGGTACGTGCTCCCGTTAGTGGGCCCAACAGACGAACCGTGTCAAGGCATTTAAGAATGTAACTTTCGTGCGTACCTGTCGCGCCATTTAAAATGTAACCGAAGGCCTTGATGAATTCGGGCTGCTTCGCCGGTCCGCGAGGGCTCGGCTTCGACGTGCGGTAATTTCGCCTCGATGTTCGGAGAAGGCGGCGTGAGCAATTTTTATCTGACACCGCACCGCGACTATGAGCCCACCCTCGGGCGCTGGCTCTCCGCTGATTCGTCAGTGGACGAACCTGTGGGTCCGGGCGGAATCAAGGTCGTGAACCTCGCCGACCCGCAGACCTGGAACCTGTACGCTTACGTGACGGACAACCCGACGACGCTGAACGACCCCACCGGGCTGGGGGCGCACTGTACCGGCCAGAATACCGAACACAACAACGTTCTCACCTGCGAGCAGGCACAGGCCGCCGCCCAGTTGACGGCGACGCTGAAGAACTCGACTCAGGAGCGGGCCCAAAAGCAGAACAACACTGAGAGTTCCCATAAGACGGCAGAGCGCCTAGTAATGGCAGGCGAGGCTGCGCTCAACGTCGAGATCGCAAAGGTGAAGATTGGAATAGCTCAGAAGCTAGGAGAGGCAGCGGCTGCGGAGCCTGAGACGGCACCCGTCACCTTGGTCGGTGCGGCTGCCCTTGGCATTTCAGCTTCCGGCAACCTGGCGGCGGCGGGCGCGCAAGTCGCTGGCGCTGCCACGGGACACATAAAGGGCGCAAACGCCGCAGCGCAGGTCGGGACGGTCGCCACAAGCGCCGCTGGACTCGTTGCGCTTGTGACGACGAATGGAAACGTGCAGAAGGCAGCGCGGTGGGCAGCACTTGAGGGCGTGGTCACCGCAAACCCAGACGAGCTGCTCCACGGGACGTTGGTCGAAGTAACGGCCAAGGTAATTGATTACCTCGGAAACGTGAATCACGCCCTCGGCTTCTGAATCTCTTGCGGGGCGTACGGGGGAAGCATGGCGGATAAAAAGGGTCGGTATAGCTTCGTGATAATCGTCTACGTTGTAGCGGCGACGCTCGTCACGGTTTCAGCCCTGGCGCTTCACTTTCGCACGCTCTACTTGGTGGCCTCAGTGCTCGCTATTGTCATCGGGGGGGTGTACGCCTGGCGGAGATTTGCAACCCCTTCCAAGCCTGGGTCCTCCTTCGCAGTGTTCGTTAGAGGAAGCCTGATCTTCTTCGGGGGCGCTGCCTATGGCGTGACCTTGTGGTACCACGACGGGTGGCAATGGTCTGGCTGCCTGTACGCGCTTTACCCTCTGGCCATTGCAGGCTTGCTTCTTTGGGTCGCGTTCAGAATGAGGCGAAAGGCGCGCGCGCCTGGTGCGGCACGGTGAGGGTCTTTCGACCATGCCCCTCGACGAACTGGCGCGGCTTCTCCTGGCCAAGTCGAAACGCTAGGCTGTGAACGACACCCGGGGCCGCCTCGTGGCTCCCATTCGTGCCCTAAATCGGCCTTGTCTCAGGCGCGGCGGGGGCTGCGGTGCTTGCGCAGCGGCACGTCACCGTGATAATATCACAACACGATATAATCCCATGCCCTGGATTCCCGCTTGCGCGGGAATGACGCGCCGGCGCGCAAGTCCGGGTTGCAAATCTCGCATTTCAGATTGAAAATGGGCGCTGGGACGGCGCGCTGCGTTCGCCGGTGTTTGGGAACGTTCCGCGAAGGCTCGGCTTCGATGTGCGGTAATTTCGCCTCGATGTTCGGAGAAGGCGGCGTGAGCAATTTTTATCTGACACCGCACCGCGTCTATCAGCCGAATTACGGCCGCTGGATGACGCCCGACCCGGGCGGAATCAAGGTCGTGAATCTGGCCGACCCGCGGACCTGGAACCTGTACGCTTACGTGACGGACAACCCGACGACGCTGAACGACCCCAGCGGGTTGGGGGCGCACTGTACCGGCCAGAGTACCGAACACAACAACGTTCTCACCTGCGAGCAGGCACAGGCCGCCGCCCAGTTGACGGCGACGCTGAAGAACTCGACTCAGGAGCGGGCGCAAAGGCAGACAGACATTTACGAGCTGAACGGGGTGGTGACAGTTGAGACAAGCAACACAAGGACGATCACCGACGGCAACGGGAACAAGATCACTCAAGTGACCACCACGCAAGCGTTCTTCTCCGCCAAGAAAGGACAGGAGGGCGAATTCCTGGGTGCCCGGCAGACAACGTTTGTCGGAAGGGTTTTTAATCGTTGGAGCCGCAACATCAGCCTTAGTCAGGCGACAGCCATTCTCGGAAGCGGGGCAATCCAGGCGGGTACCGAGGCGACCGCTCCCGGCTTCTTCACCACGATGAATCGCGACGCCGCGGCACACCCGTACGAATACGGTATGCATGCCGCGGGACTGGCGCTGCCTTTCCTGGGTGTCCCTATCGAGGTCGAGGGCATTATCACCGCGGTGGAGGCGGTGGAGATGGCGCATAAGCTAGACGAGGGTAGCCAATGAGGCGTCAAGAGCCGCAATCTTGGGGCCCCTCCTTCCTTCCGAGGTTCAGGGGGCTGCGGTGGACGTGGCGAAGATGGGCTCTTTTGGCCTTTGCGGTCGTGTCCTTCTGCGACCAGTTTTTTATTCCCACCCCAAGGTGGGACGACAGCAGCGGGCAGGGCATGCTCTTCCTCATTCTCGGGTTCCGCGCTGTAGCCGCGGCCGAGCCTCCGCTGGTTGTTTTGGTCGCGGGTGGCTGCCAGGTGGCGCTGATGACCGGTATCAGTCACGGCATCGTTCCAGAGGTCAGCCCCGTCTGGACACCGATCGCATTCGGTCTCCTGATTTTTATCCTTTTGACCTGGCGCAGGGGGCGCAAGGACACAGCGCCCGATTCGGCGCCACGACCGGAGAGCACGTGAGAAACGCCTTGAGTGCCTGCGGTGGACCTGGTCTACAGCTTAGAAAACTAGCCGTGTGCTCGGAGGCGGACTAAAGATTTGTCCATCGGCGTTTCCAGAACGGTGCTGCTCCTAGCGATGGCAATCTGCTTCGTGGAGGCGGCCAGGGTGCCGCACAACGACCCCGGAACGGTGGCGACAGCCGTGATGGGGATCGTGCTGTTGCGTCGACTGCTTGTAATTTCTCCGCAACCGATTCCCCCAATCGCTTCCGGATGCGTTCTCGCCGCTGCCGCGGTTGCTGGCGACCAGGGACTAATAAATATCAACAGGCCTATCTGGATAGCACTTATCGTGGTGGCCGGGGCTGTCTTCGGCTTGTGGGAGCGGATCCAGAGGCTTTGGACAGACCGTGAGTCCTCCTAAATCGGCCTTGTCTCAGGCGCGGCGGGGGTTGCGGTGCTTGCGCCTCGGCTGATGGCGCTGCGACACGTCACCATGATAATATCACAACACGATATAATCCCGTGCCCTGGATTTCCGCTTGCGCGAGAATGACGCGCCCGCGCGCAAGTCCGGACGGCGAGTTGAATCGCGGTGCGGGTTTCATTATAATGCGGGCGCGAGGAGCGGGTGCAGCCCGAGGGGTCACAATGGCGGAAATGGAACTTGCATTGGCGGTAGCAAAAGCGGTTGAGGAAATGCGCAAAGCGGGCGGATGGCCTGCGGAGGATGCGCTTGCGAATCTCGCGGCGCAGATCGGCGGCGCATTCAATGTGAAGAGAGATGAGGTGGCCATCATGCGTCTTTCAGCGGACGGCTTGATGCTTAGCTTTCTTTTTCCGGCGCGCCTTGCGAAAATCGGCACGATTCCGGTGACCACGACGCATTCGCTTGCGGTCAAAACGATTCGCGACAAGCGCGGTGAATGCGTGAATAATTTTGGCGTGTACAAGCACCCGACAGTTTTTGAATCGGTGGACCTTTCCACGGAAGAGAAGGCGACTCCCATCCAGAAAATTGTGAGCGCGCCCATGATAGCGGAGGGAAAAGTTGCGGGTGTGATTCAGGTGAGCCGCAAAGCAAAGCCCGGTGACGCCGCCGGTCCCGATTTTACTTCGCAGGATTTGAGCGAGCTTACGACGGCCGGCTCGATTCTCGGGAAATACTTGTCAACTCTTCGTGCGGCGCCGCCCAAGCCGGCGGACCCTTCAAAATCCTGAACGCGTTTCGCGCCGGCCTTTCGCTCAAGGCGCGGCGAACGAAGAAGCGGGATCAGAAAATTTCAAAGCGCTCCTGATGAACCGTCGGATCGCTCTTGATGACGACTTCCTTTCCGGTCAGACCTTCCAATTCCGTCACAAGCGCTCCGCCGTGCGCGCGAAGCGCGTGGGCGACTTCGGGATTGACGCGGAGGTTCATCGTTTTTCCCTCGACTTGCTTCGACATCTTCTGCGCTTCGACGAAGATTTCGTTGCACACAGTTTGAACGGACTTCACCCAGCCGGAACCGTTGCAGTAAGCGCAGGGATCGCAGAGCGTCCGCTCGAGCGATTGCTTGACGCGCTTGCGCGTAATCGCCACCAGACCGAAGTCGTTGAATGAAAGCAGCTTCGTGGGCGCACGATCGCGCCGCAGCGCTTCCTCCATGGCCTGGATGACGCGGTTGCGGTTGCGGCGCTCATCCATATCGATGAAATCGATGACGATGATCCCGCCCAGGTCGCGCAGGCGAATCTGGCGCACAATCTCATTGACCGCATCAATGTTCGTCTTGAGGATCGTATCTTCAAGCCGGTTCGTCTTGCCCACGTACTTGCCGGTGTTGACGTCAATCGCCACGAGCGCTTCGGTCTGATTGATGACGATGTAGCCGCCGGATTTCAGCCAGACCTTCGGCCTCAGCGCCTTCTCGATTTCGGCGTGAATCCCGTATTCTTCAAACAGCGGCACAGGACGCGTATGCAGTTTGACGTGGCTGACCAGCGAGGGCTGGCAGTCATTGACGAAATCGAGGACGCGCGAGTAAACCGATTCACTGTCCACGCGAATGGATTTGAAATCGGGCGTGAGAATGTCGCGCAGAAGACGCTGCACGAGGTCGAGATCACGGTAAATGATCGCGGGCCCTTTCGACTGCTCGGCTTTGGTGTGAATCTCATTCCACAAAGCCGTCAGGAACTTCAGATCGGCCTTGAACTCCGCCTCCGAACGGCCTTCGCCGGCCGTTCGAACGATGAAGCCGCCCGTCAAAGGACCGCGATTCTCGAGGATGATGTTGCGCAGGCGCAATCGTTCCTGCTCGTTGCCAATGCGGCGGGAGATTCCGATGTGCTTGATCGTGGGCATATAGACCACGTAACGCGCAGGCAAAGCGATGTGCGACGTGATGCGCGCCCCCTTGGTCCCAAGGGGCTCCTTGGCGATCTGAACCAGAATTTCCTGGCCTTCCTTGAGCAAATCGGAAATCTTTACGGGCTGGTCATTGCCTGAGCGCGTAGCTTCGGGGCGAGCGTTGGGGGCAGGGCGGCCTCCATGGTGCCGTCCTCCGCGGCGCCGGCCGCGACGGCCGCGCCGTGGCGCAAAACGCGGTTGGACGTTGGACTCGCGCAGGGTGTATTCGCGAGGCTCGGAATCAGGCGTGGGCGCTTCGGCGGCAGGGGAAGGACTTTCCTGGCCTTCGGCCGCAAGCGCTTCCTCCGCCTCGCCGGCCTGCGGCAAGGTCGCCTGTACTTCGGAAGCAAACGGCTGTTCTGCCGATTCCTTTTCGACGTGCATTGCCGGCTCGGCGACGGAAGAAATCGGTTCTGCGTCCGTCTCGCCAACCGGAGGAGGCTCGAAATCTTGAGCGGACGATGGGGGTTCTTCACGAACACCACGGTGCGGGACTGCCGCGGTTCGATTGGGCGTCTCAATCGAGGGCGCGCTTGAAAGTTTGGATGGGGCTGGGGAAGGAGCCTGAACCTCTGATCCTGCTTGAGCCGGAGGCGCCGCCTCAGCCGCCCGATGCTGTTCCGCTTCTGTCCTAGCTGCCGGGAACGCCGGTGTTTCCTCCGACCTCCGATGTTTTGCGAGTGATTCGCCCGGCAGGATTTCAAAAGACTGTGCTTCCGAAGGCGCGTGATCCCGGGGTGGCTCGGGGGAGCGCGGACCGGAGTGACGGTGCTCTCCGGAACCGGACCACCGGCGGCGGCGACGGCCGCCACGGCGATCGCTTCGATGGCCGGAACCCTCTTCGCGGAATTTTGCCGGCGGCGCGGCAGAAGCAGGCTCGGCAATGGAGGGGACGGGGCTCTTGGAGGGGGCGGGGCTCTCTGCACGCTGATCGGCGGGTTCAGAGTGATGCGCCGAAGCAATATCATCGCTTGGCGCCGTGATCGCGGGCGCGCTCGCCGGCTCCCTTTTCTGCGCGCCATCAATCGGCTCCGACGGCGGCGCCACCTGAGGCGGTTCATCCACGTGCGGTTCCGCGGTTACCGCAGCCACTCGCGATTCTGTTTCATCGAGCAGCGTATCGAACTCTTCCTGATCCTCAAGGAAGAAATCGGAAACGTAAAGGAACGCATCGCGTTCGAGCCCAATATCCACGAACGCGGATTGCATGCCGGGCAGGACGCGGTTGACCCGCCCCTTATAAATGCCGCCCGCCATTCCGACGTCGGTATCGCGCTCGAAATAAATCTCAACCAGCTGCTCCTCTTCCAATACTGCAATTTTCGTCTCGTGTGGAGACGAGGCAATATACATCTCCTTGGCCATGGAAACTCCTTTTCGCCGGAACTCATGAGAGGATCAATCCGCGAGGCGGAGATCAACCCGCACGGGTCCGGTCTTAAGCATAGACCGCGGCGCCGGCCGCGATCCGCTGAATGCCAGGACACACCCGGATGTGATTTTGGGGTTTCCCGGCGAGACGCCCGGGACGCCGTCATTGAACGGCATCGCCACGGCAAGCAGGCAAAGGACTGACTCCATCCTTGGAGCGCTTAAGCTCCAGCCTCGCCGTGACCGTCTCTCGTCGAATCTCACTCGGTTCGTTCGAGCCGTTGCCGTGCGGAATCCGCGCGGCGCGGCTCCTAATTCACAAAGCGTTGTTTCCGCACGCTCATCGCCAGTCCCAATCCCAAAAAGACGGCGAGAATCGAAGATCCCCCCTGGCTCATGAGCGGTAACGGAATACCCGTCATCGGGATCAAGCCAATCATCATCCCGACGTTAACTGCAATCTGGAAAAACAACACTGAAGCAAAACCTGCCAGCAAAAACGCTCCGGCCCGGTCCGGAGCCACTTGCGCACAATCCAGCAAACGAAGCAGCAGGATAAGGTACAGTGCTAATGCCAGCACCACTCCTGCAAAACCTTGCTCTTCCGCGAATGCCGCGAAAATGGCATCTGCGTGGGAAACGGGAAGGAAGCCCAAATTACTTTGCGTTCCGTGTCCCAGCCCCTGGCCCCACAAGCCTCCGGAGCCAACGGCAATCTTGGTTTGTTCGAGCTGGTAGCCGGAGCTCTGAGTGCTTTCGGAGGGGTGAACGAATGTCAGGAGACGTTGACGCTGGTACGGCCGCATGAAATGCCAACCGAGAGGCAACAAAGCGATTCCCAGAAGGAAAATCAAAAAAACCTGCCGCCAACGAACGCCCGCGAGGAACGCCCCTGCGGCCGCGATTGGAACAAAGGTCAATGCCGTTCCAAGATCGGGCTCGAAGGCGACCAAAGCCGCGGGCAAACCCACCAAAACACCTATTCCGAGCAACTGGCTCCAAGTGACGGTTTCGCTCGCGCTCCGGCCAGCGAGGAAAGCTGCCACCACCATAATTATAATCAACTTGGCCAATTCTGACACCTGAAAAGTCATGCCCGCCACATGGAACCAGCGGCGTGTGCCGCCTATACGGGGTGCGATGACGAGGACGGCTCCGAGCGCCAGAATGGTCAGTACGTACAACCAGGGAGTCTGTTCGAGCAGAAGGTGATAGTCAAACTGGCTGATGACGAGGGCCGCAACGACGCCGAGAATGATCCATTCGATCTGCCGCTTATATTCCACGGCAAGAGGCGTGTTCGCGGTGGCGCTGTGGATTTCAACGGCGCCGATGATCGCGAGAATCACCGCGATCACAATCAACAGCCAATCGAAATCCTTGAAACTGATGAGGTCCCGCATTATTTCTCCGGCTTTTGCGGAGGATCGTCCGACTTCGGATCCGCCTGTTTCGCTTGCGGAGCCGGCGCCGTCTGAGCCTGAAGCTGCTGATTCACCGGGTTACCCGGTGTTCCTTGCTGTTCCGCGTAATAGGCTTTGATGACTTGGCCCGCAATGGGCGCGGCGACGGAAGATTCTCGCCCTGCTACGACCAGCACGGCCACAACAATGCGAGGGTCCCTTGCCGGGGAGAGTCCGACAAACCAGGCATTATCCCTGAATTGCCCGCGGTCTTTTTGGGCCAAGCCCTCGCTCACGACCTGAGCTGTACCGGTTTTTCCCCCGATATCGATGCCGGGGCAGCGCGCGCCCGCCCCCGTGCCGCCCTGGTTGACCACTCCCCACATGCCGCTCGTCACGGCTTTCACCGTTTGCTTGTGGAGAGGGAAGTCAAATGTCCCGTGCGCGGGCGGGTCGAGGTCGAGCTTCTCCAGCTCGCTGTGGAAGACCAAATGAGGACGATGGAAGACTCCTCCGGACGCGATACCGCCCAGGGCATAGGCGAGCTGCAAGGGCGTGACCATGACGGCGCCTTGGCCGATGGCGACGGAAATCGTTTCACCCGGCCACCACGGATGCTTGAAGCTCCGCTCGACCCAGGCCGGTGAAGGAATGAGCCCCGGCTCCTCGCCCGGCAAGTCAATGCCGGTCAACCGTCCGAGACCCAGATGACGCGCATAATAATCAATCTTGTCGATGCCGAGCATTTTGCCGACGGTATAGAAATAAGCGTCGGACGAGAAAACGATCGCGCGATGCAGGTTAACGTCGCCGAGGGCCGGAACGTTTTCCCAATAGGTCCAGCTATGAAAAACGTGGCCGTAAATGGCGGTTTCACCGGTATCGTCAACCGTGAATTCAGGCGTGATGGTTCCGCTCTCAAGCGCGGCTGTCGCGACGACGATCTTGAAAACCGAGCCGGGCGCGAGTTGCGCCTGAATCGCTTTATCCATTAGCGGGTTTTCAGGGTTCGTCAGGAGCTGCTTCCACTCTTTGGATGTAATCCACGTAGCAAACCAATTCGGATTAAAGCTCGGATGGCTGACCATGGCGAGGACCTGGCCGTTGCGCGGATCGAGCGCGACGACGGCGCCGGGATTTGAACCGAGCGCATTTTCGGCCACGGTCTGAAGGTTAAGGTCGAGCGTCAACCGCAATTCGCGGCCCGGCCGGGCGGGAATCGCTCCTAATTCACCAACTTGCTCGCCTAAGCTGTTGACGACGACGCGCTCAAGCCCGTCGCGGCCCCGTAATACGCGATCGTATTCGCCTTCGATTCCCGACTTTCCCACGATGTCGCCGGGCAAAAACCGTGATTTCGAGCGTGCGATTTCTTCCTCAGAGACGTCGCCGACGTGCCCGAGGACGGCCGCGGCCATCTCGCCGAGCGGGTACTTGCGTTGTGGCGTTTGAATGATTTCGAGTTCGGGAAATTCGAGCTGGTGCGAAGCGACGAACGCGGCATCGTCTATTGAGGCGCCTCGCTTGAGCACCACCGGCTGAAAGCGCGGTAAGGACCGGGCGCGGCGAACGTCCCTCAAAACTTTATTCGGGTTGAGCCCCAGGCCCTCGGCAATGCGGGTGAGATGCGCGGGGGTGAGCGACTGGGGATGGTCGCGCTCAAGAAGGACGGTGAAGGCCGGGACGTTATCAATTAGCACGCGCCCGTCGCGGTCTACCACGCGGCCGCGAGGCGCAATGATGGGCAGAGCGCGGATGCGGTTTTCTTCCGCCAACTCCGCGTAAAACTTGTGCTGCCCAATCTGCAGTTGCCAGTATCCGACGAGCAGAGCGGCAATCGTGGCAGCAACAATGCCCTGAAGCAGACTGATTTTCCACTTGGGCAGCCGGTTATCTTCAGGAAAACGAAGATCCATTTCCAGGTGCCGAAACCCCAGGGTTTTGATTTACCGGCACGATCTTTACGGCGAGATTGGCTTTCAATACCAACTCCGAACCCGCTGACCGAGCGCTCCCCCCAACTTGTGCACCCTATCACAACGCCCGGCGGATGACAAGGCTCTAAACAAGCGGAAAAATCAGGCGCCAGCGCATTCCGGGAGCGCCGCGCGAAGCTCCTTCGAAACGGCGCTTTGACGGAGCAGGCGGCGGCTGGACTCTGCATCAAGGTTCTTGCAGGTTAACGGGACGAAATGACGCGGACCAGCAGGAAATCATGGCGAAGCATATTTCATTCGGGTCGTACACGGCCGAAGGAATCAAGGGGCTTGCGCGCCATGGCGGCGCCGCAGGGAAGGCCGCGATTGCTAATGCCAGCGAAGGGCAGGCGGAAAACTGGAGTCTGTCTATTTTGTATTCGGCAAATATGACGGCGACAGCATTTTCGATATCCCTGATCACATCACGGCTGTCGCGCTCGCTCTCGCCGTGGCTTCAGCGGGAATCGTACCTATTCACACCATGACGTTGATTACTCATGAGGAAATGGACCAAGCGACCCGTAAGGGCGTCCACTATTCACCGCCGGGCTGGTATTCGCGAAATGGCCGCTTGCAGAAGGCGAGGACGGTTTCGTCCGCGGAATAGACCGAAGGGTCAGCCTTCGACGGGCTCCACGACGCCGAAGATATGGACGCCGTCCTCTTTGCCTTTCACCTGGGCGACTCCGAGATCCACGCAAGGGACCTTGTCTTTGACCTGCTCGTAAACCTGCTCGTTCACGAGAATCTTGTAATCGAAATTTTTGGTGAGCCCTTCGAGGCGGGAAGCGACGTTGACCGTGTCGCCGATGACGGTGTATTCCATGCGCCGTTCGGAGCCGATGTTGCCCGAAATGGCGTCCCCGACGGTGATGCCGATGCCGTTTTCGATGGGAGGGATGCCGCGAGACATTCTCGCCCGATTGAACCGGCGCAAGGCGCGGCGCATTTCCAGGGCCGCTAGCACGGCGCGCTCCGCGTTATCTTCGCGGCTCACCGGCGCTCCGAAGACGGCCATAATGGCATCACCGATAAATTTGTCGAGCGTTCCCTCATACTGAAAAATCGGGTCTATCATGTGGCCGAAGTAGTCGTTCAAGAGAGCGACGACGTCTTCGGCGCTCGAACGCTCGGAGAGCGTCGTGAAATTGCGGATGTCGGAGAAGAGCACGGCGACCGTTGAGCGGTTTCCGCCCAGCTTAAGGCGGTCGCGATCCTTGAGGACCTGCTCGGCGATTTGCCTCGTCACATAGCGGCAGAGCGTGCTCATCAGACGCTGCTCCTGCGTGATGTCATCCGCGACGACGACCACGCCGAGCGATTGTCCGCGACTGTCCTGGAGCGGCAATGCGTGAAGATTGATGTTCAGCGGCTCTTCGTTCGCGCGGTGATATTGCAATTCGTAAGCCGTGTAAGCATCTCCGGCATGAACCGCTTCACGGAGTCCGGCGCCAAGCGCGGGGTTGAGATCCGACCGGAAGAACGCTTCGAAAGCCTGGCCCGAGGCCGCCTCTTCGCCGCCCGCGAAAATCTTCGCTCCCGCGCCGTTCGCATAGGCAACGCGTCCTTCGGGGTCGAGCGTGACGACGCCCGTAGCCATGGTGCGCAGGATGCTCTCGTTGTAATTCTTCATGAAGCGCACCTCTTCAAACAAGCGGGAGTTTTCGAGCGCAATCGCCATCTGCGAGCCGAGGGCGCCGAGCAGATTTTCATCTTCTTCCGTGAAAACTCCGGCCCTTTTGTTGAGCACTTGAAGCACGCCGACAATTTCTCCCTTTTCGTTTCTGATCGGCATGGCGAGGATCGTCCGAGTGTGATACCCGGTGCGCCGGTCGACTTCGGGATTGAAGCGCGCATCCCGGTAAGCGTCCTGAATGTTCACGGTCTCGCCGCTGAGCGCGACGTGGCCCGCGAGACCGATGCCGCGAGGAACGCGAATCTCATTCATCTCCGCACCCTGGGCCACTTTCGACCAGAGCCCTCCGGTTTTCCGGTCAACCAGAAAGAGCGTGCACCGGTCGGCGTTCATCGCTTCGGAAGTCTTGAGCACGATGGTTTGAAGCAGATGGTCAATTTCCAGCTCGGAGGCGACGGCGCGCATCACATTGAGGAGAATTTCGGAGGTTTCGGTGCGGCGGCGCAATTCCTGGTGGAGCACGGCAATCTGAAGGGCCACCGCGGCTTGAGCGGCGAACGCTCCGAGGAGTTCTTCGTCGCCTCGCGTGAATCCTCCGCCGCGCTTGTTGAGGACCTGCAGCGCGCCGAGAATTTTTCCGTCCTCGTTTTTCACCGGCATGGCGAGGATCGTTCGCGTACGATATCCGGTTTTCCTGTCCACCGCCGGGTTGAAGCGGGCATCGCGATAGGCGTCGCCAATGTTGATGGTCTCACCCGTCTTCGCCACCTGGCCTGCGATTCCTGAGCCGAGCCGCACGCGGATCTCTTCAATGTTTCCGCCTTGCGCGGTCTTTGACCAGATTTCCTGCTTCGCTTCATCCACGAGAAACAGCGTGGAGCGGTCGGCCTGCATGACTTCGGAAGCCTTCACCATAATTTTCTGGAGCAGCCGGTCCAAATCCTGCTCGGTGACGAGCGCGGACATGATGTCGAGAAGGGCTGCAAGGGTTTCGGCGGAGGGAGTGGCGACGCCCATCACAGCGGCCGCAGGCTTCGAGCCGCGAGAGCGATGCCCTGGCTTTCGGACTTTCTCAGACACTCACGCGCCTCCGCACCCGCTCGATTGCGTCATATTAAATTGAAGTTATCTTAGGGCAAGGGTCAGTGTTCAGTCAATTGTCGCGCCGAAGCCGCGCGACGGTGGACAGAATACCATGCCGCCGTGTTATCCTGTATAACGATTCCGAAGGGGACGTAGTTCAGCTGGTTAGAACGCATGCCTGTCACGCATGAGGTCGCGGGTTCGAGTCCCGTCGTCCCCGCCAGCATTTGAACCGCTAGTGTCGCGTCGGCGAAATAAGTTGCACATCCGATAACCCGTCATTCGGAGCGCAGCGAAGAATCCGCTTTCCCCTGTTCCTCCGGAGGAACGGCGGATGCTTCGCCCAGCGTGGCCGCGCGACGACAGCATGTATCACTTTCTATTGTTCCATGACATCCGCGGCTCTGGGCTCCGATAGAGGCTTTTTTCGCAATGTTCCGCGTGGCGCGATTTCCAGAAAACTCTCGTTGCCGGGGGAAGTTCGACCCGGCGCACGACGAAGCCTCGCCTCCAACTGCCTTGACAGAAATGCGCAGCCAACCCAGAATAGAAAATCAGTTGCCGCGGTAGCTCAGGTGGTAGAGCGCAGCCCTGAAAAGGCTGGCGTCGGCGGTTCAACTCCGTCCCGCGGCACCACCGTTATATCGCTTGCCCAGCCGGCGGTTCGTTAAACGAGGACGAGTCCGGGGTGGTAAATCGCGCCTTCAACGTGACGAGCGACGGCGATGAGGCGGCGGTCTGCGTTCAGGATTTTGAGGAGCGAAGGAGGGCGAGCCGGCTGTCCGCTGAGGCGCGCGACCTGCGCAAGCTCGAAGCGATGTCCGTGGCGAATACTCTTCTCCTCGCCGCCCCGAACCATAAGCTCAGGAAACTGCGGCAGCAGCGCTTCAAGCGGAATCAGCAGACGCCCGGCTTCGCCCGCCTTCGCCGCTTCATCGAGCTTTTCGAGCGTCGCGCTTTGCGCTTCGGTGAATTCCGCCACGGCGGTGCGGCGCAGTCCCGCGAGGTGCGCTCCGCAGCCGAGCTTCCCGCCAATTTCGTGGGCGAGCGAGCGCACGTAAGTCCCGCCCGAACACTCGACGGCAAAACGGGCGACCTCGGCTTCAAAGGAGAGCAATTCGAGCGCGTAGATTTCGACTTCGACGGGCTTGAGATCCACGGGCTTTTGCTGCCGCGCGAGTTTATAAGCGCGCGTTCCGGCGACGCGCTTCGCGGAGAACGGCGGAGGGGTTTGCAATCTGCGGCCGGTGAGTTGAGCGAAGACGTGCTCGATTTCAGCCGCGGTGAGATCGACTTCGGCCGGTTCGCCTGAGGGCCGGCCCGTGGCGTCATAAGTGTCGGTCGCAACGCCAAAGCGAATCGCGCCTTCATAGGACTTCCGGGACTTCAGGTAGAATTGCGCGAAGCGCGTGGCTTTGCCGATAGACAGTGGAAGGACGCCGGTGGCAAAAGGGTCGAGGGTGCCGAAGTGGCCGATCTGCCGGATGCCGAGGATGCGCCGCGCGCGCGCAACGACGTCGTGGGATGTGAAGCCAGCGGGCTTGTCCATGACGAGAACTCCGGAGAATGCCGGGGTTTGAGCCTGCTGAGGTTCGCTCGCTGGATGGGCGCTTGGGACAGTCACATCAATTCGCGTGCGCGGGCGGGCTTTGTGTTCCATTCGCCCGCGGAACGCGCGGGTCGAGTAGGAAGCTCAGTTCGGGGGCTCGCCGCATCAGCAGCCTCGCGCTCAACTCCCGGCGCAAATAGCCCGAGGCGGATTCCAATCCCGCGAGCGCCCGTTGCTCGTCCGTCGCATTGCCGCGGAGCTCGATCCAGACGCGCGCACGGCGATAATCGGGGCTCATTTCCACCTCGGTCACTTCAACATCGCCGAGGCGCGGGTCGCGCAATTCGCCCGCGATCATTTCTGCAATTTCGAGGCGAATCTGTGCGGCGAGCCTTTCAGCCCGATGTCCGCCGGAGCGCATCGCGTTCAATCAAAAAATTCCACCACGTGGTCCGCCACATCGTCGCCGAGAGTGCGCTCTGCTTCGCGCAACACCTGATGGAAAACCGATTCGAGCAGCGTGCGGCTGTCAGAAACCGACGCGACGCCCAGCGTCGCCCTTTGCCAGACGTCCTGCGCATCGAGCTCCGCGACGGCCACGTTGAAGCGCGCGCGGATCCGGTCCCGCACTTTGCGGACCACCGCGCGCTTTTCTTTGAGCGAATGCGCTTCCGGAAGACGGATTTCGAGCGTCAGGAGGCCCACCGGCATGGCGTTTCCCGTTCAGGCGACCGCCGGCTCCATCACGCGCTCGACGACGAAGGCTTCGAGCACATCGCCGGTCTTGACGTCGCTGAAGTTTTCGAGCGCGATGCCGCATTCCATGCCGTTGCGCACTTCCGGCACGTCGTCCTTGAAGCGATGAAGCGAACGCGGCCGACCTTCATAAACCACCACATTGTCACGGAGCAGCCGGATTTTGGCTTCCCGATTGATCTTTCCTTCCGTCATGTAACAGCCCGCGACGGTTCCGACCTTTGAGATGTGGAACGTCTCGCGCACTTCCGCCCGGCCGAGCACCGTTTCTTTGAAGACGGCCGCGAGGAGCCCGTTCATCGCTTTCTTGATTTCTTCGGTCACGTTGTAAATGATGGTGTGAAGCCGGATATCCACTTTCTCGAGCTGCGCCAGCTCCGTCGCCTTGCGTTCAGGCCTGACGCTGAACCCGACAATCACGGCGTTTGAAGCCGACGCGAGGAGCACGTCCGATTCCGTGATCGCGCCAACGCCGGCATGGATCATTTTGGTCTTGACGCGGTCGTTCGAGAGTTTGGTGAGCGTGTCGGCCAGGACTTCAACCGATCCCTGCACATCCGCTTTGATAATGAGAGGCAGTTCCTTGACCTCGCCCGCCGCCATCTGCTCGTGGAGCTGCTCGAGCGTGAGGCGCGCGGATTTGGCAAGCGCGGCCTCGCGCAATTTTGCCTGGCGATGGAGCGAGATTTGCCGGGCTTTCATCGTGTCCTCGATCGCCTGCAGGTGATCGCCGGCCAGCGGCACGTCTTCGAGCCCAAGGACTTCAACCGGCGTCGAAGGCGGCGCTTCGAGCACCGGCGAGCCGTGGTCGTCAAACATGGCGCGAACTTTGCCGTAATGCGCGCCCACAATGAAAGAGTCGCCCACATGCAAGGTGCCGTTCTCAACCAGCACGGTTGCCACCGGACCGCGGCCGCGATCGAGCTTTGCCTCGAGCACCGCTCCGGACGCCAGGCGTTTGGGATTGGCTTTGAGTGATTGCATGTCCGCAACCAAAAGAATCATTTCGAGCAGCAGCTCGAGGTTCTTGTGCTGTTTTGCGGAAACCTCAACCATGACCGCATCGCCGCCCCACGCTTCCGGCATAAGGCCGCGGTCGGCGAGCTGCTTGAGCACGCGTTCGGGTTGCGCTTCAGGCTTATCAACCTTGTTGATGGCGACGAGGATGGGCACTTTGGCGGCTTTGGCGTGGTCAATCGCCTCGAGGGTCTGCGGCATGACCCCGTCATCGGCGGCCACGACAAGCACCACCACATCCGTCACTTTGGCGCCGCGCGCGCGCATGAGCGTAAAAGCCTCATGGCCGGGCGTATCGAGAAAAACAATCTTGCGGTGATTGACTTCCACTTGATAAGCGCCGATGTGCTGCGTAATGCCTCCGGCTTCGCCGGCGGCGACGCTGGTCTCGCGGATCGCGTCGAGCAAGGAGGTCTTGCCGTGGTCTACGTGGCCCATGACTGTGACGACGGGAGCGCGCGGAACGAGATCTTCGGGACGGTCCGCTTCCTCGACTTCCTGCTCAACTTCTTCTTCGAAACTCACGACCTTGGTTTCAGCGCCGAACGCGCGTGCGATGCCGGAGGCGGTCATTGAGTCGAGCGTCTGGTTGATGGTGGCGAAGACGCCCTTATCGAGCAATCGCTTGATCACGTCCTTGGCACGCACTTCGAGCTTTTCTGATAGCTCTTTAATACTGATGCCCTCGCTCAAAGTGATCGTGCGAACCACCTTGGGCGCTTCAACCGGAGCGGAACGTGCCGGCGCGACCGCATGGGGCCGTGAATCATAATGAACCGGGCGAGCCGTCACCGGCTGATTTTGGCTTGCGGAAGCGGGGCGTGTTGCAGTTGGATGCATCGGCCGAGGTTCTCCGGGCCGCCGCGGCGCTGCGGGACGGCCGGCGATGCCTCGCGGCATTCCCGCCGCGGGATAAATGGGCTGATTGGATGCCGATGATTTCGCCGGACGCGCGGGCCGAGCGACCTTGGGTGGAGCAGAAGCGCTCGAAGATGCCGGCGCGCTCACGCCGGCCAGCTTCGCGGCCGCCGCCAGTTTCTCGCCAATCTCGGTCGTGGGAGCGGAATGAGCGACGTGCGGTTGCGGCGGCTCGGCTGGCTTTGCAGGCGCGGAGGGCGCGGGAGAGCGGCTCGGCGCCGCGATACCGGGTTTCACTTGTATTTCGTGAATGGCGGATGGCGGGGCGATTGCTTTTCGCGCCGCAGCCTTGATCTCCGCAAGGGAACGCGTTAGAGGAGCGCTTGCAGGCCTGGGCGGCGCAGCAGGTTTTGGAGTGGGCGCCGGCGCGGGCGCAGGCTCACTCGCCGTTGGCGCCGCAACGGCAGGCGGAGGTGAAGGCGGAGTCGAAGCCGAAGGGCGCGCAGGCGCCGGCCGCTCGGCTCGTTCGACCGAAGCCAGCGCGCGGAAATGCGCTCGCACCTTGTCCGCAAGGTCGTCTTCGAGCGTGCTCGAGTGCGACCTCTTCTCGGTGATGCCGAGATCCGGCAGGAAGTCCTGGATGGCCTTGCTCTTGATCTCCAGCTCTCTTGCCAGCTCGTTAATGCGAATGCTTGCCATGCGTTCCAAGTCTCCACATCGAAAGTCTGCCGGTTCAAATGCAATCCCGCGAGAGGGACTCACTTTTTTTCATCTTCCAGCGGTGTTTCCGCGGACTCTGCCGGCTCGCCGGATTCCGAGGAAGAGGTCATCGCCGCTTCTGAGGTTTCGGCAACAGCCTCGCCCTCAGTCGCCGGTGTTTCTGCGGAGGCCGTTTCAGCCTCGGCCTGCGGTTCGCCTGATTCTGCCGCCGCCTCCGCCAGCTCTTCTCCGGCTTCCTCCTGCTCGGCTTCCGAGCCCTTTTCGAAATAGTCCGTCACCACGCGCCGGATTTTTTCGACGGTCTTCTCGCCAATGCCCTGAATCTGGGTGAGGTCGTCCGGAGTCATTTGCGCGAGCTGTTCGACCGTCTCGACGCCGTGCTGCCGCAGGCGTTCGATGGTCTTTTCGCCGAGACCTTCGAGCTTTGACACCGGCGCGCCGCGCAACGCCATGGCGGCCATTTGGGATTCGATTTCCTGGCGCTTTTCCTCTTCGCTCTTGATGTCCACCTGCCAGCCGAGGAGCTTGGCCGCAAGCCTCACGTTCTGGCCTTTCTTGCCGATGGCGAGCGACAACTGCGTGTCGTCCACAATGACTTCCAAATGCCGTTCCTCGACATCAATGATGGAAACGTGATTGATTTTCGCCGGGCTCAGCGCGTTCGCGGCGAAGACCACGGCATCTTCGTTGTACTCGATGATATCAATCTTCTCGCCGCGCAGCTCGCGGATGATGGATTGGACGCGCATGCCCTTCATGCCCACGCACGCGCCCACGCAATCCACGTCCGGATCCTTCGAATACACCGCGACCTTGGTGCGCTCTCCCGGCTCGCGGGCAATCGCCTTGATCACGACCGTTCCATCGTAGATTTCCGGCACTTCCATTTCAAACAGCCTCTGCACCAGCGCCGGAGCAGCGCGCGAGACGATGACTTGCGGGCCGCGCGCGGCGCGATCCACTTGAATGATGACGACACGCAGGCGGTCATTGATCTGATAATTTTCAAGCCGCGACTGCTCGCGCCTCGGCATGCGCGCTTCCGTCCTGCCAAGATCGAGAATCACGTCCGGCCCTTCGTGCCGTTTGACCGTGCAGTTCACCAGTTCGCCGATGCGCTGGCTGTATTCGGCGTAGACCGTGTCGCGCTCGGCTTCGCGCACTTTCTGGAAAATCACCTGTTTCGCGGTCTGCGCGGCGATGCGGCCCAGCACGTCCGTCGCTTTGGGAATCCGCACTTCCGATTCGATCGCAGCGTCGGCGTTGTACGTGTGCGCGTCATCGAGCGAGATTTCATGGTCCGGATCAATCACTTCCTGCACCACTCGCTTCACCGCGAAGACTTCAACCGCGCCCGTATCCTTGTTGAAACGGGACTCGAGGTCTTCGGTGGTCTTGTAATACTTCCGCGTGGCCACCAGAATGGCGTCTTCAACCGCCGCGATGATGATCTGGGGGTCGATGCCTTTTTCGCGGCTCAATTGGTCGATCGTTTGAAAGAGCAAACTTGTTGTCACAACCTCATCCTTCCAGAAGCGTTCAGGGCGCTCTCATGCCGGGCCGTCAATCGAGACGCGCTCAGAAGACGCGCGTGACGCGAACGCTGAGGCCTCGAGCTACGCCCTTCGTGCGGAAATTACCAGTCGAGAACCAACTTCGCTTTCGTGACGTTCGCCAGATCAACCTGCGCGGCGCCCTCCGCGCCGAGATCCAACTTGACGCGGCCGCTTTCGCAGCCGGCAATCACTCCCTCAAGAACCTTCCGCCCCGCCACCGGTTCCTTGAGGGCGATGCGTGCCTTTCGCCCTTTGAAGCGCTCGTAGTCGGTTTCCTTAACGAGCGCCCGCTCGAGGCCCGGCGAGGAGACCTCCAACAGATAACTGCCGGGGAAGGGGTCTTCGACATCGAGGATGGCGCTCATCTGCTCGCTGACGCGCTGGCAGTCGGCGTGCGAAACGCCGCCTTCCTTGTCAATGTAAACGCGCAGCAGAGGATTCGACGACCCGCCTTTGACCTCAACGTCCACGAGCGCCAAGCCTTCAGAAATCGCTACGCGCTCCGCAATCGCCCGGATTTGATCGAGATCAACCCTGCCCAGCTTGAGACACCTGCTCTTCCGGCCGGCAATTCCAGTTTCACCAAGCCAAACAAAAAAGTGGGCATTAAGCCCACCTCTTAATTCGCCAAAAATAAGTATAACCGCTGGGGCATTCCGATTGCAAGCGGCTGTAATCATTCACGGGCGGCCAGGCAGCGCTATACCGAATGGACAGCGGGGAAATGCGTGGGATCAAAAGCGGTGAAGTGCGCCAACCCCGTCCGGTCCGTCGCTGTAAGTTCCGCGCTGATGCCCCCTCGCGATAGCTTCACCTGGAAATATCCGGAATAAGCCGATTCTGCGCTGTGGGATTAGGGCGACTCGAAGCCTCTGACACTTTCTTCCCAATTTCCGCTGGTTGCGGTGAAAAACACGTCGCCTTCGTTCGGGCAGCCGGGACCGCTCATGTGAGTCATGCTGAAGCCGTGGATTTCGTTCTGATAATAGTGATAGCCGTAACCGTGTTCTTCCGTGTCGGGACTCAGCACCGCCATGCCGAAGGGCACGGTCGCGCGCCCGAAAAAAATGATGCTGCCGCCCGGGCCCTGGCCCTGGCCCCTTCGGATAAAGGGATCGACTTACGATGCCGGCCCTGCGATCGCGTGCGCGCCTTGCGCCTTCGTGCCAAAGGGCCGCGCGCCAACCATCAGAAGAATTCCCGCCGTCATCGCAATTGTTTTCTTCATTTCCCGCCGCCTTTTTGCCCGCGCCAGAGTATTTCGCAAAGAGAATCGGCTTTGAACCTTAAGAGTCTCGGCCCCCCTGTGCTAGGATCTTTACCGCGCGAAGCAGGGGGGACGCTGGAGTGAAACACAAGAGGACATCGCCGGAGACGCGGCTCGCATGACTGAACATTCGCAAGCGCGTCTTATCAGTTTCAAACCCCAGCACCCGTTTTTCGTGGGAATTGATTCCGATGGCTGCGTGTTCGACACGATGGAGATCAAGCACAAAGAGTGCTTTATCCCCAAGACCATCGAACTTTGGGATCTCCAAGCGATTTCGAAATATGTCCGGCGCGCGGCCGAGTTCGTCAATCTTTACTCCCAATGGCGGGGAATCAACCGGTTTCCCGCGCTTACCAAAACGTTCGATTTGCTGCGCGACTGGCCGGAACCGGCGCGCCGCGCCGTCAAAATTCCGGAGGTTTCGAGCCTCGAAGCCTGGATCCAGTCCGGTGCGGCGCTCTCGAATCCCGCGCTCGAGCGTGAAGTTGCGCGCACACGCGATCCCGTCCTAGCACTGACGCTCGATTGGAGCAACGCGGTCAACCAGGCGATTGCGGAAATGGTCCACGGCATACCGCCGTTCCCGCTCTTTCGCGACTCGATGGAAAAGCTTGCCGGCCGCGCCGATATGATCTGCGTCTCGCAGACGCCGTCGGAAGCGCTCGAGCGCGAGTGGGCCGAACACGATATCGCGCGCTACGTGGCGGTCATTGCGGGGCAGGAAATGGGAAGCAAAACGGAACACTTGAGGATCGCGGCTCGAGGCAAATACGAACCTGACCGATTCCTGATGATTGGTGACGCACCGGGCGATCTCGCAGCGGCTCGCGGGAACGGCGCGCTTTTTTATCCCATCACTCCGGGCTACGAAGAGGATTCCTGGGAGCGGTTCCATGCCGAGGCGATTGACCGATTCCTGGGCGGCACATACGCGGGAGATTACCAGAAGGCTGTGATTGTCTCATTTGAAAAGCGGCTGCCTGCAACGCCCCCCTGGAAGCGATGATCTTTGGAGTGGGGGAGCTTGCCCCCGCTTTGCCTTGCGGAAGATTCCTCATGCAGAACGCGGGAGGTTGCGGCAGGAGCGAGTTCCAGCTACAAAGAGCGGCGGCAATCCGTCGGGTGACGGACAAGCCGCCGGAATCCATAGGCTCCGGCAAAAGCAAGGAAACGCCAGGCATGATACACGGGATGGCTTTTCATCGTGCCAGCGACGGGGTGGAAGGGTAATTCTCAGAGATGAGTGGCGCCGGCTCTTCCGGGTCCCAAACGACGGCGATTGATGGCGGCCTGAATCATCAGGAATTCGCCGACGTTATCCATGGTGAGCAGGCCGACGAGACGGCCGTCGTGCTCGACGGGCACCGTGTGGCATTTACATTCATGGAAGAGCCGCAACGCGTCTTCGAGCATGTCGTGCGAATCGGCGATGGGAATGTCGCGGCGCATGGCGTCGCGCACTCGGGTGTCCGATCCGCCTTGCGTCAGCATGCGCATCAAATCCTCGCGCTGCAGGACGCCGAGCGCGTGGTGACCGAAGACGACCGGGAAATCATGCTGCCATCCCGCGAGCAGGTGCTCGACCGCGACGGCGAGGGTGTCATCCGGCTGAAGCGATCGAAAATCCGTCAGCATGACGTGCTGGACCGGAATGTTGCCCATTGAAGTGTGAATCTGCGCCATGGAGGCTTCCTGCTCGGCGCCCATCCAAACGAACAGCGCGATGAAGAGAAGAAACGGATCGCCCAGCAGTCCCGCCAGGCCGAAGAGAAACGCCATGCCTTGTCCCACCCGCGCGGCAATGTGCGTTGCGCGCGTGTATTCCATGCGCATCCCGAGCAGCGCGCGCAGCACTCGCCCGCCATCCATGGGGAAAGCCGGGAGAAGATTGAATGCGACGAGCCATAAGTTCACAACCATCAATTGATCGAGGAAGTGCGACCCGGAGAGATCAATGAGCGAGAACTGTGGCGTCCGGCCCATCGCGAGAAGCAGGACGAATAGGCCGATGGCGATGACCACGTTGACTGCGGGGCCGGCGAGTGCGACCCAAAGCTCTTGAATCGGCTTATCCGGCATCCGCTCGAGCCGCGCGAGGCCGCCGATGGGCAGCAGCGTGATGTCGCGCGTTTTGATGCCGAAAGTGCGGGCCGTCAGCGCATGGCCCAGTTCGTGGAGCACGATGCAGCCGAAAATGACGATGACGAAGAAAGCGCCGACCAGCGCGGCTGCAAGATTGTGCCCGTGCGCCCAGGAGATATAGAGCACGAAGGCAATCAGCAGCCAGAATGTGGCGTGGACGTAAAGCCCGATGCCCGCCACCTGTCCGATTTTCCACGACCATCGCATCTGAAAGATTCCGTCCCGATTCTTCGCATTGCTGCGGCGGCTCCGAACCAGCCCCATCTCGAAGTTAACACCCTGCCGGATATGCTGCAACCGCCGGATTGCCTTGGCGAGCCGGCCACTTCATGGCGCAGTCTGGCGAGCATCTGGCGCGAGCGCGACGGCGCAGCGGTTCTTGGCGTGCGATGATACACTATGCACATCGCCGCCGGCGCCCGCGTGCGCGTGGAGATTTGGCGGCGCGGAATCTTCGCGGATCGATTCCGTGCGGGTCTCAAGGGGGCAACGCATGGTCGCCACGCACCGCAAAATCGAGCTCGCCGAGCGCATGAGCCGGCTCGGCACGGAAAGCGCCTTCGAAGTTCTGGTTCGCGCGCGGGAACTCGAGGCGCGCGGCAAGAATATCATTCATCTCGAAATCGGCGAGCCGGATTTCGCGACCCCGGCGAATATCGTCGAGGCGGCGATTCATGCGCTGCGAGACGGGTGGACGCATTACGGGCCGCCTGCGGGCTTGCCGGCGCTCCGCGAAGCCATCGCCGAAGAGGTCTCGAAAAGCCGCGGCATCAGCGTGGATCCCGCCGAAGTCGTCGTCACGCCCGGCGCCAAACCGATCCTTTTCTTCGCGCTTCTCGCCCTGGTCGAACCAGACGACGAAGTTCTCTATCCGAATCCCGGTTTCCCGATTTACGAGTCCATGATCAATTTTGTGGGCGCGAAGCCGGTCCCTTACGCTCTTCATGAAGAGCGCGCATTCGATTTCATTCCCGATGAACTGGCCGCGCTCCTGACTTCGCGCACACGGCTCATCATCCTCAACTCGCCGCATAACCCCACCGGAGGCGTTTCCCGCCGCGCATCGCTCGAGCCGCTTGCCGCGACTCTTGCCGGGCGCGATATTTTCGTTCTCTCGGATGAAATTTATCATCGGCTCATCTATGAAGGTGACGCGGTGAGCATCGCTTCATTTCCGGGAATGAAAGATCAGGTCATTATCCTCGACGGTTTCTCAAAAACCTACGCCATGACCGGCTGGCGGCTCGGTTACGGTGTGATGCGCCAGGACCTCGCGCAGGAATTCGCCCTGCTCATGACCAATTCCAATTCCTGCACGGCGAGCTTCACTCAAATGGCCGGCCTTGAAGCGCTCCGCGGCGATCAGGGTCCGGTCGAAGCGATGCGGATAGAATTCCGCGGGCGGCGCGAGGTGATCGTCGAAGGCTTGAATCGGATTCGTGGATTTCGCTGCGCCGAGCCGCACGGCGCGTTTTACGTTTTCCCGAATATCAGCGCCACGGGCTGGAGCTCGCGCGAAGTCGCGGACGCGCTGCTGAATGAAGCAGGTGTCGCGTGCCTCGCTGGGACGGCTTTTGGCGCCTGGGGCGAAGGCCATCTGCGCTTGTCTTTTGCGAACTCGGTGGAGAATATTCAGGAGGCGCTCCGCAGAATGGGCGAGTGGGCGGAGAAGACGCTTCACTAGAGTTCCCTTCGGGCCGTGATAGGATGGTGAAGGTGACGCGCGGAAAGCGCGAATTCCGCTTCTTTCCGTGATCGTTTCGATGCCGGAACAACGACCCCGATACCGGGTTTTCGCCACTTGCGACATTGGCAAAGACGCGCTCGACCTGCTGCGCGAGCGCGGCTACGAAGTCGAGGTGTACGATCGGCTCGAGCCTCCGCCGAAAAATCTCATCATTGAGAAAGTCCGCGCCGGCGTTGACGCGCTTATCACCACACTACGCGATCCGATTGACGCGGAAGTCTTCGAAGCAGGGAAGGGAACACTCAAAGTCGTCGCGCAGGATGCCGTCGGCTTTGACAACATCAACCGCGCGGACGCCAATCACTACAAGATTCCTTTCACCCACACGCCCGACGTCTTGAACGAGGCGACGGCGGAATTCGCGCTGTTCATCCTTGCTTCGCTCGCGCGCAAGCTCTACCCGAGCGAGCGTCTGGTGCGGGAAAATCGCTGGGGCGCGTGGCATCCGTATCTGCCGTTTCTCGGCGACGAAGTGACGGGGAAAACCATTGCCGTCATCGGGACGGGGCGCATCGGCCAGGCGTTCATCAAGAAGGCGGTTGCGCTCGACGTGAACTTCCTTTGCTTCGATCCGGTCAAGGAAGCGAAAGGGTTTGCCGAAAAAATCCAGGAGGAAATGAACCTTCGTTTCCTCAGCGAGTTCACCGGCGAAAAGCGGACGATTCGATACGCGCGCTTTGAGGAATGCCTTGCGCAGGCGGATTTCCTGAGCCTCCACGTGCCCCTGCTGCGCGAACGCGAAGCTCCGACGCCGACCTACCACCTGATCAACGAAAAAACGCTCCGGCTCATGAAGCCCACAGCCTATCTCGTCAATACTTCGCGCGGGCCTGTTGTGGACGAGCGGGCGCTCGCTGAAGCGCTGAAGCAGAACGTCATCGCCGGCGCGGCGCTCGATGTGTTTGAAAAGGAGCCGCTGCCCGCCGATTCGCCTCTTCGCGATCCCGCGCTTGAAGACCGCGTCCGTCTGTTCCACCACTTCGCGAGCGCCGGGCGCATCACCCGGCTCTCAACCGATCCCAATCGGGGAATGGCCGGACGCTGCATCCAGGCGCTGCAGGACGTGCTCGAGGGCGGCAAGCCGGCCGACGTTCCGTGGGTCGTCAACAAGGAAGCCTTCCGCTAGAGAATCGTTTTTGCCTTCAGGCCCTCCGCTCGGCATAAGGCTGCGACCCCCCTTGCGCTTATTGAAATTGGACATTATTATCTTGCATTGCCTTCGGTGGCTCAGGCGGTCGCGGCATTGTAAGATAATTCTCGGTTTCGCTGCACGGTTGAGGGTTGCGCCCGTGCTCGAAGGGGACGAGAGCGCTTGGGGCGCCGCAAATTCCGTAAGGAGGGTGTTTGTCCTACGACAAGGACAAACTCGCCGAGATTTTTGCGCAGGTCGCCTATTATTCTGGTCTCGGGTTCATCATGCCCGCCGGACTTGCGGGCGGATACGTTCTCGGCTGGTATTTGGACAGCAAGTTCAGGACTTCGCCCGTCTTTACGATTATTTTTGCCGCAATCGGCGCTGTCGGCGGAGTCATTGAAGTGATCAGGATCATTCTGCGAGAGGAAAAAATTGAAGAGCGAAGGAATTCCGGCGGACGGCCTCGCCAGGGCTGAAGCGCGCTTGCCGCGCTGGATGGCCGGCATTGCCGGATTGGGCGCGATTGGGATCTTCGCGTTTGCTGGCTCGCGGGCGGCTTTCAGTTTTACGCTTGGCGGGGTGATTTCCATTCTCGGGTATCGCTGGCTCGCGCGCGCCGTCGCGGCTGCGCTCTACGCGAGCGAGAAGCCCGTGGCAAAGGGAATCGTTCGCAATTTCATCTTGCGTTATGTTTTGGCGTTCGGCGCGGTGCTCGCGGTTTACGAGACGCACTTGCTTCCGGTCGCGTGGATGATTGCTGGACTGCTCGTTCCGGCTGCCGGAGCCATGGCGGAATCGCTCCTGCTCCTCGTGAAATTGGCCGGCAAGCCGCAGGATTCGAGCTTCAATCCCGCAAGCGGCGCGCGTTGACGCGGGAAAAGGTCGTTCAGGACGATTATGGAACACGAACTCTGGTTCACGGCCCTGTTGAATAGATTGTTCGCTCACGGGGTCACGGCATTGCTGGTAATGATTTCGAGCCTGCCCGGTTTGGCCTTCGTGCGACCGGCGGACCCGATCCATCCCATCCCGAATTACTTCGCCGGGGAAGTTCTCGTATTCCTGGTCATTGTGATCGGCGCGATTATCCTTCGCGCGCGGCTCTCCGTTGAAAATCCCGGCAAACTGCAGATGGCGGTGGAGACGTTCCTCCAATTCAATCACAACTTGGTGGATGAGGTCATCGGCCATGATGGACGGCCCTACGTCGCCCTCATCGGCACACTTGGTTTATTCATTTTGCTTTGCAACCTCGAGGGGCTCATTCCCACTCTGATGACGCCCACGTCGGTCGTTTACGTACCCCTCGGGTGCGCGACAGTCGTCTTCCTTCACTGCAATTACCATGGATTTCGGGTGAAAGGGTTTTTCGGGTACCTGCGCCACTTAAGCGGACCGATGGTGTGGATTGCTCCCCTGTTTTTCTTCATCGAAGTATTCAGCGACTTTCTTCGAATGCTTTCGCTGACTGCGCGTCTCTGGGCGAACATGCTTGCGGGCGTAACGCTTCCCGACGTGTTTGGCTCCCTCGTGCCCATCGGAGTCCCCTCGGTCTTCATGCTGCTGCACCTGGTCGAGTCGTTTTTGCAGGCCTACGTCTTTATGATTCTTCCGGCTCTTTACGTGAGCCTGGCCACTTCGGAAGAGCACTGATTTCTTGTTCGGTCCGCGAGCGTGAGGTCCCTTTGCCCCCGCAAAGGCTGACAACCACCCACTGGCGGAAATTCAAACGCCCTCCCGGGTGAAAGACCGGGAGGGAACTGGAGGGAGTATGAAAACGAAACTGATTGGTCTTGCGACTTTCGTGATTGGCTTGCTTTATGCGGCGCCGGCGCTCGCGGCGGCAGCGGCGCCTGCGACTTCGGCGGGCGGTGGAACGGACTGGGGGCCGATTGGCGCGGGCGTGGGCATGGCGATCGCGTCCGGGCTTTGCGGATTGGGACAAGGCCGGGCAGCGGCAGGCGCCTGCGAAGGCGTTGCCCGCAATCCCGGGGCGAGGCCGGGAATTTTCCTGTTCCTGATTTTGGGGCTCGTCTTCATCGAGTCTCTTGCGCTCTACACGTTCCTGATTATTTTCCTCAAGATCAAATAGACTGGTTTCAGACGAGACAAATCATCACACAGGCTCGCGAGGGGAAACGCGCGTTTCCCCTCGTTTATTCCATTGGCATGCCTCGGGACCGACGGCTGCGTGTTTCCTCTGGACGCGGCTTTCATCGTTATTTGCCGACGAGCTTTCCATTTTTGTTCTGATTGCCGGGCTGCGCAAAAGCGCTACGCCAGCCGGAGAATCCCGCCGAGAAGACCATAAGGTAAATCGTTCCGGCTGACGCGATCAGTGTCATGACCAGCACGATTTGAGCCGCACCCAAACCAAATGGGCCTGACAGAAATCCAAAAAGGACTGCGCCCAGCGCCACGCCCGAAAAAGTCAGCACATTCGATGCAGCAGTCATGCGGCCTTTCGAATGCCGCCCGGCGCGCGCCTGCAAAAAGGCCGCGATGATGCGCGGCCGCGCCGTTCGCGAACTCGGGGTACAACCCGAGTCGGCCATGGCGCAAATCATTGAACCGCGCGCCTAATCATCTGTCAGCCGACTTCGTGCTCTTCGCGATGCGCTACTCGTTCATGATTTTTTCTAACTGGGCGGTAAACATTGGCAGTTTACTCTGAACAATGTCCCAGATGATGTCGCTGTCCACGCCGAAGTACTCATGGATCAGGATGTCACGAAGCCCTGCAATCCTTTTCCATTCGACCTCTGGATAGCGCACTCGGATATCCTCTGGAATACGCTTGGCTGCTTCGCCGATAACTTCCAGGTTGCGGATCACGGCTTGCTGTCTTTGCTGAATTGTTCGCGAGATAAGGACGAGTAATACGAATTCTTGTCGCTGCTTCCATAATGTCTTCAAGATAGACCCTATAGTCCGGCGGCATGGACGGTCTCTTCAAGGATGGTTTGGCGGAGGCGGGGTTTAAGCGTATCCAAAAGTATCAAATCCACGCGGCAGTTGAAAAGCCCCTCAAGAAATTCCTTCACTTCCATGTAAGCATCGAATGAATTGCGATCGAGCTCCACCAGAAAATCAAGGTCGCTCGCGGAATTGCTCTCACCGCGCGCTGCGGACCCAAACAGTCCCAGGCTTCGCACCCCGTAGCGCTGAATCGCTGCGCGGTTTGCTTCAAGCGTTTTTAGAATCGAATCCCGTGTCCTGAGCATCAATTTCTTCTTTCGCGCTTACCATAGCATGTCCGCCTACAGCATTCCATGCGTGCTGCGCCCCTCGTCACCAATACAAAAAGGCCGCGAGAAATCGCGGCCCCGCCTCGGAAGACTTCTGGCTCGATCATCACACGGGCGCTTCGACGTCGCTTGAAGAAGCGTGGGGCTCGGGCGCAGCCAGTCCTTCGAGGCTCAAGCCCTCAATGTGAAACTCGATGGCCTCGCGCACGTTTCGCTCGACTTCCTCGTGGGTACGGCCAGTCGAAACACAACCGTCGGGGTCTGGCGAGTAAGCCGAGAATCCAGTTTCCATCGGTTAAATCGCGATCAAGTATTTTTGCATCCCTCGAGTCCTGCCTGCATTACTTCATCCATTTCTGTTAATCATGAGCTCGGCGATTCGTTCAATCTCAGCCCGTTTCCTTGTATTTAAGCTATATGGACCGGAACTTCCCTGGCTGATGAGGAGCCCCTTTTGGATCAGGTCCTTGATAGCGAGATCAAGCTGGTGGCTCTGCAATCGGGTATGCCTCTGAAGGGACTCCACACTTACACAGGCATTGCCCCACTTGTCATTCCGCCAGAGCTTCTCGATTACCAGCGCTGCGTTTTGATTTATAGGTAGTTCAAGTCGTTCTTGATCTCGTTCTGGAATAGTCTCTGGATTGGCACCAACAGGAGGTCTCCGACCAAACCTCTGCCAGTCCCCACTTCGAACAGCATCGACCCAGTGCTCCTCGATCTCGGGCCAGACATCGTTGAACGAAAACCCCATCTCGACAAGGTAAAGAGTCAAGTTGGCGGGATGCAAACCAAGCGACCGGGCGGCTTCATGAGTTGGTTGCTTCATAGACCAACGCCTCCTCAATCTCCAGCGGAAGAGGACAAAACCGAAATATCAACGCAGGGGAAGGGGGCACTGAGAGACTGAAACCCTCCAAGGCAGCCATTTCGTCCTCGCTGAAATTACTTGCGAAGATACAACGCCCATCTTGAATATGAAATTCTCCATCGACCTTCTTCAAACCTCCTTCCTTCACCATGCTCCACACGAGGCGCATCGCCGTCGTCGTCCTCGCGCCCTTTTCCCCCTTCTCGATTCCAGTCCAATCGAGTTCGGATATCGGCAGGATGATCGACGTCTTCCCGCCACGGTCCTTGTAATAATGCAGTGCTTCGTTGAGAACTAATTCCTGCACTGTATCCTCTATAGACAAAGCTCCTGGATAGCGCCTCTGTAATTCTTCTTCAATCTTTTGAAGTGCCATCCCAAGGGTCACCTTTACTCCCGGAACGCTCGCCATTTCAATCAGTTGGCGGAATTGGTCGCGCTGGTCGCAGAGGTCGCCAATCTCGCGATCCTCGTGGCGTGCTGTCTTGAAAGCTTCAGAAGCCTCTAAACGTCGTTGCCTCTCTTCTTGACCCGCGAGCGTCTGCTCTATCCGCTCTGACAGCTCGGACAGATAAATGTCGAGAGATCTAACGTATGCTTCGCGCAACCGACTTTCGTAGCGGCTCTTTTCTGACTGAATTTCCTTTAACTCTTTGTCAGCCTTGTCATTGGCTGCTTTTGCCTCGTGAACGATAAGCCGGGCTCTTTCAGTAGCCTGCCTCGCCTCCTTGGAATGGTGTTCTGCTCCTCCTTTCTCATCTTGCTTCTCTAGGAATCGCCCAATTAATTCGGTGCGCTGCCGGTCGATTTCATCAAGTTGTTGTTGAAGCTCCTGTACTTCGTTGTCCATTTTAGCGACCAGGCGCTTCCTCTCCTCTTCAATCGCCTGTTGGCGCGTGACCTCCGTAGATGCACGTTTCCTACGATCTTCGGCGGAACTCCTCTCGCTCATCAGAACTGCACGCCGGCGATCAATCTGGATCAGTGAATCTCGAATATCCTGAGTTTGTTGGCGGGCAACATCCTGCAGTGTCATAAGACTCCTCGTTACGTTTGCTTAGGAGCTTGGCCTCAACTCAGGCCACGTGTGAAAAACCGCGTCGTCCAACAGATCACATGCGATGACTGTCGCCCCTTCGATCTCGCTGCGCATGACTTCAGCGCTCGCACGTGGGCAAAAAATGCGGAGGGGTTTGGGATTTGTTCCGTCTTGAATTCCATCCCACAGATCCATAATGATCTGATCCGGAACCTCGCGAACTTTGCGTAGCAAATCGATCTCGCCCATATAAACATGATAGGTGGGGATATCTTTCTGAATGTATGAGGCGATTAGCGCCATGCAGAGCGGCAGCCCGTGTCCTGGTTCAGCCGGAAATGGAGTGCTGCGGTTTTTGATAAGCTAGATTTTCCGCCTTGGGGGCGGGGATTTTCAAGGCATGGGGGTCTATCGCTCTGATGAGGTCCGACGAAGTTGGGAAGGG
>JAKASG010000030.1 GCA_021828285.1 Acidobacteriota bacterium
CCGGAAGTTGCAAAAGAGATAAATCGCGACAGGCCTCGCCATGCGGCCTGCGGAGTGCTATGTTAACTGGCGCACAGCAAACAATCCGGAGGGCTGCTCGATGCAGAAACTCACGCGCGGTAAAACGCAACACGACAAGTCGCTGGGGATGAACCAGCGCATTTGCCGCCGTGATTTTCTGAATTCCGCGCTTCTCGCATCCGGCGGCGTTTTGCTCGGTCCCATCACGCCCCGCGAATTGCTTGCCGAAAGTGATTGGACGGGCTTTGGCGGCGTTGGCGATTACAAGGATTCGAACGGCAACACGGAGCCCGTGAGGAACGCCGGCCATCGAATTCGCGACGGAGTATTCGATAAGCGGCCGGCGAACGCCATTGAAACGGGCGAGATCTTCGATTGCGTCATTGTGGGTGGAGGCATCAGCGGGCTCGCCGGAGCTCTTGCTTTCACCACCCAAACGCCCCCCGGCCTCAACTGCCTGGTGCTAGAAGATCATCCGATTTTCGGCGGCGAGGCCAAGCGGAATGAGTTTATCGTGGACGGCCAAAGAGTGATGGGACCGCAGGGGTCCGACCATTTTCAGATTCCGTACCCCTACAGCTTCATTGCCGATTTTTACCGGCAAATCGGGATTGACTGGCGGCAATTCGAGTATCAGACGTGGGGAAGCACCGAGCCCCCGGTGCCTTTGGGCCGCACTTTTGAAGTAATGCCTCCGCCCGTTGCTCATTACTACGGCGCGAAGTTCGGGAAGACGCCGGGAATTTGGCTGATCGACCCGTGGAAGAACGATCTCGCCGATGTTCCGATTCCCGCGACGATGCGCTCCGAGCTGCTCAAATACCGCGCCGCGCGGCGCCACGCGCCGAAGCCGTTTGATTATCCGGGTGACGAAAAATCGCGCAGGCTGGACAGCATCACGCTTGAAGAACATCTGATGGAATTCGGCCTGAGCCGGAAAACAATCCGCACGCTGATGGTTCCCGGCGAAGGCGGCGGCTTCGGCACGGGGCCGGACACGCTTTCGGCCTATTGCGCCTATGCATTCGACGAGCTTCACGCTCTCGATGACACGCCTGAAACCGGCTGGCGCGCGTTTCCAGGCGGAAACGCCGGCATTGCAAGGCACATCGTCAAAACCTTGATTCCTGATTCCATTCCGGGCCCGCGAACTCTTCACGCCGTCAGTTGCAACCGGGTTGATTTCTCCGCGCTCGACCGCCTGGGACAGCGCGCAAGGCTGCGCCTTGGCGCGACAGCCGTGCGCGTCGAGCATGACGGCAAACCCGAGAAAGCAAGCTTTGTGCGCGTGACCTATACGAAGGGCGGGGAAGTCTATCGCCTCAAAGCGCGCTCCGTGGTGATGGCGGGCGGTTGCTGGACCACGCAGCACGTCGTGCGCGATTTGCCGGAAGCTCAGCGGACGGCCTACAGCCAGTTTTTCCGCTCACCGTGCCTGATGGCGAACGTTGCGGTTCGTAACTGGCGCTTCATTTACAAGCTCGGGGTTTCAAGCGTGGAGTGGGATGAAGGACTCGGGACTTTTACCTGCGTCCATACCGTGCCGACGTTTTCGACGGACGTCAAAACGATCGGCCCAGATTCGCCCACCGTGCTGACGCTCAAAATCCTTTTTTGCCATCCCGGGCTGTCGCTCTCCGAACAGGGCAACCGGGGCCGACTCGAACTGCTTTCCAATTCTTACCGCGATTATGAAAGGAAGATCCGCGAGCAGCTCACGGAGATGTTTTCGCGCACCGGCTTCGACGCGAAGCGCGACATGGCGGGCCTCGTCCTCAATCGCTGGGGCCACGCGTATTTGAGTCCGCAACCGGGATTCTATTTTGGCAAGGACGGCCAGGAAGCCCCGCGCGAGATTCTGCGCCGCAATCCCTTTGGACGAATCGCTTTTGCTAATACGGATCTCTCAGGAGCGCCCGATCACAAGACCGCCATCATGGAAGCATACCGTGCCGTCGGCCAATTGCTCGACCGCGTTCTAACATGAGGATGATTCCCGCCGTCGCTTCCTCCTCCGCAAATAATCGAGGCTCGCAAACAATCGAGGCTATAAGCTGCCTCTAAACTTTCGCCCGCACTGCTATTGCTATCGGGTTGCGCGGCCTGATAGATTACGTTCTTTGCCACGCCGATCTAATTTCGCCGGGCGCGCGTGCGGGAGGCTCGATGGGCGGTGAGGCGTTTCCGAAGTTGGTGGAGTTGATGGCGTACCTGCGCAGCCCGGAGGGTTGCCCCTGGGACCGCGCGCAGGATTTCCGATCGCTCAAGGCGCTGATCATCGAGGAATCCTACGAAGTGATTGATGCGATCGATGCGAACGATCCGGATTCGCTCGAGGATGAATTGGGCGATCTGTTATTTCAAGTGGTTTTCTGCGCACGGCTCGCGGAAGAAGAAGGGCGATTCAACATTGACGGCGTGGTCGAGCGGATTCGCGCGAAGCTGATTCGGCGCCACCCGCACGTTTTCGGCGAACGTAAAGCGCGGACAGCGGAAGAGGCGCTGGCAAGCTGGCGGAGCGTGAAAGCAACGGAGCAGGGAAATGGCGAATCGGAAGGAAAAGCGATTTCGGCGCTCGATGGCCTTGCGCCCTCCCTGCCTGCGGCGCTCGCGGCGCATGACCTTGGGACGCGAGCCGCCGAAGCGGGCTTCGATTGGACGGCTGCGAGCGACGTGCTCCGGAAGATCGAGGAGGAGACGAACGAGTTGCAGAGCGAGCTCGGCGCGGCGAAGCCGAGCGGCGAACGGATCGAGGAAGAGATCGGCGATTTGCTTTTTGCCGCGGCCAACCTGGCTCGGAAGTCGGGAACAGATTCGGAGAGCTGCCTGCGCGCGGCGAATCGGAAATTCGAGCGGCGATTCCGCGCGCTCGAACGCGAAGTGGCCGGGCGCGGAAAAAAGATTGATGAGTGCGGCGCGCAAGAGCTCGACAAAATCTGGGAAGCCGTGAAACAAAAGGAACGAGAGTGAAAATTCATCGAATCGAGATGCGCGAAATTCGAATGCCGCTCGTCCACTTTTTCGAAACGAGCTTCGGGCGCACGACGGAACGCCGGATTGTGCTGGTGCGCGCCGATGCGGACGGTTTCTCGGGATGGGCCGAAGTGACCTGCGGCGAATCGCCTTTCTATAATTACGAAACTCCGGAAACAGCCTGGCACATCCTGCGCGATTTTCTCGTTCCCTGGACGCTCGCGGGCGAGTTTAATTCGCCTTCGGAGCTTGCGGCGCGCTTTCGCCCGGTGCGCGGGCATGCGATGGCGAAAGCGGCGCTCGAAAATGCCTTGTGGGACATCGAGGCTCAGGAAAAGGGCATTTCCCTCGCGAGGCTCATCGGTGGAACGCGCGAAGAAATTCCCTGCGGTGTTTCCATCGGAATACAAAATTCGGTTGAAGAGCTTTTGGACAAAATTGCGCGCGAGCTTGCCGCCGGCTATCAGCGCATCAAGGTGAAAATTAAGCCGGGGTGGGACATCGAAGTGCTCGAGCGGATCCGTGAAAGATTTCCCAGAGTCCCGCTCATGGCGGATGCGAACTCGGCCTATTCGCTTGACGATTTGCCGCGGCTGAAGCTGCTCGATCGGTTTTTTCTGATGATGGTGGAACAGCCGCTCGGCTGGGACGACATCATTGACCACGCGAAGCTTCAAAAAGAGATTGCAACGCCGATTTGCCTGGACGAATCCATTCACACGTCGGACGACGCGCGCAAGGCCATCGAAATCGGCGCGTGCAAGATCATCAATATCAAGCTCGGACGCGTGGGAGGTTTTACGGGGGCGATTGCGATGCACGACGTTTGCCGCGCGAAGGGCGTTCCCGTGTGGTGCGGCGGAATGCTCGAGTCGGGCATCGGGCGGGCGCATAATATTGCGCTCTCGGCGCTCGAAGGCTTCACGCTGCCGGGCGACGTCTCCGCGAGCAAGCGGTATTGGAAACAGGACATCATTGATCCGGAGGTCGAGGTGAGCGCGCACGGGACGATTGCCGTGCCCGCGCGAGCGGGAATCGGCTACGCGCCGAACCTTGGCCGCATCGAACGCGTCACGTCACGGAAGGAGTCCTTTGGTAAAGCGGCTAGCGCCTGAGGACCGGGCGACGGCAGCCCCGCGCAAGAGCCGGCATGCGCTGATGCACCTTGCGATGCTCGCGACGGTGGCCTTCTGGTCGGGAAACATCATCGCTGGAAAAGAGGGACTCAAGGCTTTCGGGCCGATGGCGCTCGCGGAATTGCGAGTTACGGGCGCAGCGGCTCTTTTCGGCCTCATTTTTGTGGCGTGGCCCGGACGGCCCAAGATCCGATTGCAAGGGCGCGACTGGCTTCATTTCGCGCTGATGGCCTTCACCGGAATTACTCTGAACCAGATTTTTTTCATCGGGGGTCTTGCGCGCGCGCCGGTGGCGGATAACGGACTCATTGTAGCTCTCGGACCGGTCATGGTCCTGGTGATGGCGGCGGCGATCGGCCTTGAAGCGATTACGGCGCTGAAAGTTGCTGGGATTTTTATGGCGCTCGCCGGAGTTTTCGTCCTCACGTTCAATTTCAAGGCCCGCTCTCTGGCACCGTCGTGGAAGGGCGACCTCTTTCAATTGATCGGGACCGCTGCATTCGCTCTTTATACGATTCTTGTCAAAAGAGTCGCAGATCGTTACGACCCCATTACCCTGAACACGTTGTGCTTTGCGATGGGCGCGGTATTTCTCATTCCTTTTGCCGCGCATGGCATCTTAGGAATTGATTGGCCGGGCATCGCGCCGGAGGCGATGGGCGGCCTGCTGTTTATGATTTTGCTCGGCTCGCTCGCTGCGTATATTCTGTTTGCTTACGCGCTTACGGGTTTGAGCGCCTCTCGCGTCGCGGCGTTCAACTATTTGCAACCGCTGATCGCGATTGCGCTGGGCATTTGGATGCTCGGAGAAAAACTCAAGCCGTCGGAGGTCGTGGGCGGGGGATTGATCCTGCTGGGGCTTTATTTGGCCGAGAGCGAGCAAGGATCCGAAGATGCCACGCCCAAGACGCCCGATCGTGCTGCTTTATCTTCTCAAAAGTGATTGAAGCAGATTCGTCGCTGCCCACAGAAGGGCATCGTCTCCGGGTCTTCTCAACAAACTGATAAAGCAGGGACTTTGGTGCGAAAACAGAAAGGAATGTTCGCGGGAACGGTCTGATGACACCCTCAGCGAGCTTAAAGCGAATCGCCTTGATTCCCGGTGACGGTATCGGCTCCGAAGTGACGCAGGAGGCCCGCAAAGTGCTCGAGTCGCTTGCCACGAAAGGGTCCTTGCCGCTCGAAACAACCACATTTGACTGGGGTGCGGAAAAGTTTTTGCGAGAAGGCGTCACGCTGCCGGAGGGCGCGCTTGACATGTTGCGCTCTGAATTTGACGCCATTTTTATCGGCGCGCTGGGCGATCCTCGTGTTCCGTCGAATCGCCACGCCGCCGATATTCTGCTGGGCATTCGCTTCGGTCTCGATCTCTACGTTAACCAGCGGCCGGTGAAGCTTCTCGATGCCCGGTTTTGTCCGCTCAAAAATCGCGGCGAGCGCGACGTCAATTTTGTCGTTTTCCGCGAGAATACGGAAGGGAATTACGTTGGTCTTGGAGGAAACTTCAAGAAGGGAACAGCGGATGAGGTTGCAATCCAGGAAGATTTGAACACTCGCAAAGGCGTCGAGCGGATTTTGGTTTACGCCTTTGAGCACGCGCAGCGACATCGCCTGACTCGAATATGTATGGCCGATAAATCGAATGCGCTGCCGTATGGACACGGGCTGTGGCGGCGGACGTTTGAGGATGTGCGCGCGCGATATCCGGAAATCGAGGCGCGGCACGTTTACGCGGATACGGTTGCCATGGAGATGGTGCGCGACCCGGCGCAGTTTCAGGTGATCGTGACGTCGAACATGCTCGGGGACATTCTGAGCGATTTAGGGGCCGCATTGCTCGGCGGGCTCGGATTATCTCCCTCGGCCAACATCCATCCCGGAAAGATTTCGATGTTCGAGCCGGTGCACGGTTCGGCGCCGGCGATTGCAGGCAAACAGGTCGCAAATCCGATGGCGGCCCTATTGACGGCCGGAATGATGATCGAGCATCTGGGCTTTCCAAAAGAAGCGGGACGAATTGAGGAGCTGGTGAAAGAAGCGCTCGCAAATGATCGCGTCACGCCGGATCTCGGCGGAACGCTGAGGACCCGGGAAGTCGGAGACTGGATTTGCGGGCGGCTGTAGCCAGTTCGAGAAAATTCCTGCGGACATATTCAAGGAGGACGGATTATGCGGTTGCATGAGAAAGCAAAGACCTACGCGCACATTTTTATCGCGCTCCTCTGCATGATGACTGCGCCTTATCTCGGCGCGCAAAATCTGATCAACATCACCGCCCCTGTCATGAGCATCCCGAATCAGGGCGTCAAAATCACTCCGCTCGCAGTTCCGGGATCCAAGTTTCTGGTGCTGAATCCAGGGCTGAAAGATTTTCCGAATTATGCCGCGGGCGGCGCGGTTACGAGCATCGTCAGTCCGGATTATAAGACCCTTCTGGTGTTGACGTCGGGTTTCAACCGCCTGGACGACTCTTTGGGGATGACGATCGCGGCCGATTCGACCCAATACGTCTTCGTATTCGATATTTCGCACAATACTCCCGTCCAAAAGCAGGTCATTCGCGTCCCGAACACTTATTGCGGCATCGCATTCGACCCGAGCGGAAAGACGTTCTATGTTTCCGGAGGCGTGGACGACGACGTCCACATTTACGATCGCGGACCCGGCGGATGGGCGGAGCGAGCGGGAAGCCCCGTGCCGCTCGGACATCATGGAATCGGCGTGGGATTGCATGTCCGGCCACAGGCCGCGGGTATTGCGATAACGGCGAATGGCCGCAAGATCGTTGTCGCGGACTATTACAACGATTCGATTTCCATTCTCACGAAGCGGGGGAATGAGTGGGCGAAGACCGCAGAGCTCGACTTGCGGCCGGGAAAAATCAATCCTGCGGAAAACGGCGTCCCCGGCGGGGAATATCCATTTTGGGTGGTCATCGAAGGCAATCGCACGGCTTATATTTCAAGTTTGCGCGACCGGGAAATTGACGTCGTTTCGCTCGGAGCCATCCCGCACCTTGTGACGAGGATTCGAGTGAAAGGCCAGCCGAACAAGATGGTCTTAAACGCTCAAGGCACGCGGCTTTACGTGGCGGAGGACGAGTCGGATTCGGTCGCTGTCATTGATACGGTGAGCGATCGAGTGGAGAAGACTATCTTTGTGGGTCTCCCGCCCGGCGCTCTTCGTTCGTCCACCCCTCGCACCGGAAACAACACCAACAGCGTTGTCCTTTCGCCACACGAGCGTTTTCTCTACGTGACGAACGGGACGGCAAATGACGTGGCCCTCGTCAGCCTGCGCAGCGACACTGTCATCGGATTGATTCCGACAGGTTTATATCCCGACTCGGTGAGCATGAACCGCGACGGGAGCTATCTTTACGTCGTCAACAGCAAATCCCCGACGGGTCCGAACCCGGGCAACTGCCACGGTCTTGGTCAGAACCATAAGAGTCCGGCAGGATGCAGAGCGGCGAATGAATATAATCTCCAGCTCATCAAATCGGGACTCCAGAGCTATCCCGCGCCTCGCGGCGCCGAGCTTGAAAAGTTAACCGAGCAAGTTGCGGATAACAATCATTACCGGCGGCGGGTGACGGCTCAGGACCTGAAAATCATGGCGGCTCTGCACCGCAGAATCAAACACATTGTTTACATCATCAAGGAAAACCGGACTTACGACCAGGTTCTCGGCGATTTGCCGGTCGGCAACGGCGACCCTTCTTTGACGGAATTCGGCCAGGCGATCACGCCCAATGAGCACAAACTCGCTCTCGACTTTGTGGATCTCGACAACTTTTACGATCGCAGTGAAGTGAGCTACGACGGGTGGGCGTGGTCAACGTCGGCGCGCGCTCCCGACGTCCTTGAGAAGCAATACATGGTGAATTATGCCGGGCGAGGGCTTTCCTACGACTCGGAAGGAGTCAACCGAAACGTCAATATTGCACTCCCCACCCTCAAGGAGCGGCTTGCCGCCAACCCGCTAAGCCCGAACGATCCCAACGTGCTTCCCGGCACCGCGGATGTGATGTCTCCCGACGGACCCGACGACGAGTTGAACGCCGGCTACCTGTGGAACCAGGCCGAACGCGCCGGCCTTGCGGTGCGGAACTATGGATTCTTCATCGATCTATCGCGATATAACCTCTTTGGCCCACTCGCCAGATTCGACATTCCTGAACTGACGGATCCCCACCGTACAAAAACTCAGGTTGCATTTCCGGCGAATCCGACCCTGGCGCCCGTGACCGACATCTATTTTCGCGGGTTCGACAATTCCTTTCCCGATTACTTCCGGTACCGTGAATTCGCCCGTGACTTCGATGCCAGGTATTCGCACGGCGGCTGGCCGTCGCTGATTTTGGTTCGCCTGATGCACGATCACACGGGAGAGTTCAGGAATGCGATTTACCACATCAATACGCCGGAACTGCAAACCGCCGACAACGATTACGCGGTCGGGTTGCTCGTGCAAAAAATCGCGGACAGCCGCTACGCGAAGGACACGCTGATCTTCATCATTGAAGACGATTCGCAAGACGGACCGGATCACGTGGACTCGCATCGCAGCACCGCATTTATCGTCGGGCCCTACGTCAAGCACCATGCCGTCGTCTCGACGGCCTACAATACCATCGACTTTATACGGACGATGGAATCCATTCTGGGACTTCAGCCCATGAACATCAGCGACGCGCTGGCCGTGCCGATGGCCAACGTTTTCGATCTCAAGCAAGCTCAGTGGAATTACAAGGCGACAGCCTCGGCACTGTTAATCCCGACCGGACTGCCGCTGCCCAAGTCGGTCCAAGCCATGCGGCCGATCAGATCGACGCACGACGCGGCTTATTGGGCGGCGAAAACGCGCGGCATGGATTTCCGCGTTGCGGACCACTTCAACTACACTCGCTATAATCACATCCTCTGGAGAGGATTGATGGGCGACCGGCCTTATCCGGAGGGGCCGACCGGGCTCGACCTTCGTCACCATCGCGCCGCCCTACTCGCCCGTTATTACGCCGAGCAATCGCGCGCGGAGCAATCGCCGGCCACAAGGTGATTGCGGCGTTGCGGGTGTGAGCGGGCAAGGGCGGCTTGCCTCCTTACTTTACGTTTGAGGATCGCGCTTATGAAAAGAGTTTGTTCGGAAAAAGCGAACCGCCCATCAGCAATAGCGTGAGCGCGATCATGACCACACAGGTGATCCAAGCGATGATGTTGAACACCCGTGTATTTCGGTAGGAACCCATCAGATCTTCGCGGTTGACAAGGCGAAGCATAAAAATGAGGACGAAAGGCAACAAGATTCCGTTGATGACCTGCGTGAAGAGTGTAATTGGAACCTGGGCGGATTCAGGGAGCACGACGATGGCCAGCGCGCCGAGAAAAATGAGGCTGGTGTAGAGCCAGTAAAAGACGGGCGCCTCCCGGAAGCGCTTGTCAATTCCCGATTCGACCCCCAATCCCTCGCAAACATAATACGAGGTAGCGAGCGGCAAAATGGACGCCGAAAACAGCGAGGCGTTGATTAATCCGAAAGCGAACAGTGCAGCAGCGGCATCGCCGGCCAGCGGGCGCAAGGCGAGCGCGGCGTCGCCCGCGTCCTTGATGTTTCGGTGGCCCGACATAAAGATGGTCGCTGCGCACGCGGCGATGATAAAGAATGCGACCAGGTCCGTGACGATGCAGCCGCTGACGACGTCCCACCAGGTGTACCGGTAATTCTTCGGCTTCACCCCCTTCTCGACCACGGCCGACTGAAGGTAAAACTGCATCCAGGGAGCGATCGTCGTGCCAACCACTCCGATGAGCATATAAAGCCAGGGAACGTTGAACTGGAAGGAGGGCTTGAAGGTGTGAAGAATCGCTTCCGGCCAATTGGGGTGAGCGAGGAAGGCGGAAATGGGATACGCAAGATAAAAAACGCACGCCGCAAGAAAAATCTTTTCCACGGAGCGGTAAGTCCCCTTGACCACCAGCAGCCAAACCAGGAGCGCGCCGAGCGGGACGGCGATGAAGCGGGTGACGTGGAACACTTCCATGCCGGAAGCCAAGCCGGCAAACTCCGAGATCGTGTTGCCGAGATCGGCGAACAATAAGAACATCATCAGAATAAAGGTGGTGCGGAAGCCATATTCTTCGCGGATCAAGTCGGCGAGACCCTTGCCGGTGACAACACCCATGCGCGCGACAATCTCCTGCACGACGATCAGCGCGACCGTAATCGGGACCAGCGTCCACAGCAACGTGTAGCCGAATTTGGCGCCCGCCACCGAGTAGGTGTAGATTCCTCCCGCGTCGTTATCCACGTTAGCCGTAATAATGCCCGGCCCGAGGACCACGAGGAACATCAGCAGATTGAACCGCCAGCGGCGGTATCGGTTGCGCGCCATAATAGTCGAAGGTGTCGCCCGACGTTAAGATTTGGACAGGACGACTTCGAGCACGTCGTCCGCCGTGACCACTCCAATCAGCCGTTGATGGTCATCCACAACCGGCAGCACCAGCAGGTTGTATTTGAGGAAGAGGTCAATGACTTCAGCCTTGTCAGCCTGGCCCCGGACACAGAGGAGCGATTCGTTGGAAAGCTCCTTCAGCGCCCTGTCATTTTCCGCGACGGTCACTTTTGCGATTGGAACCACGCCGGTGAGCGTCACGTCGGGGCCGATCAGATAAACGTTGTGAACGGCTTCGATGCGGCCTTCAAAATGCCTGAGCGCCGCAAGCGCCGATTCGACCGTTCCCGTGTCTCCAACGACGACATACTCGGTGGTCATCATTGAGCCAGCGGTTCCTTCCTCAAATCCGAGGAGTCCCTGTACTTCCTTGGCTTCATCTTTTTCCATGCTGGCCAGCACACCGGCGGAAGTTTCCGGCGGCATCTCATGGAGGACATCGGCAGCTTCATCGGGAGCCATTTCTTCTACGATGTCCGCTGCTTTCGCGGCAGGAATGCTTTCCAGCAGCGCCGCCTGCATGCGGGTGGGGATTTCCGAAATGGCTCGCGCTGCGGTTTCATCATCGAGCGATTCGATGACCGCTTTCTGCTCATCCCGGCTCAACTCTTCGAGAATGTCGGCGATGTCCGCCGGATGCAATTGCGCGAGGCGGGCGTAGGAAATGCGCAGCTTGACCCGCCGGTGCGCATCCGCCTCAATCAGGTTGACGAACTCCCAGGGAATCGTATCCGGCCGCAAAAGGCCCGTGAGCAGGTGCACGCTGTGCTTTGAAGTGACCCCTTGCAAAAGCCTGCGCACCGCTCCCGCCAATCCGGTGCTCACCCCCAGGATCCGCAAGTCCGTATGCCCGTCGGTCGGCACGATGTCCATATCCACATCGTTCACTCGCTCGACTTTACGCCCATTGACGTCAATGATTTGCTGATCGAGAACGTCTTTCTTGATGCGGAGCAGACCTTCATCTGCCGGGTAACACCGAATGGCCTCGGCCGGAACGGTGGTCTGGGCTGCGCGGACTGAGACCGATTGCATCTGCTCGTGAGTGATGCAGAGGACTTCCTTCGACGGCTTGCGAACAAAATAGGATGCGACGCGCAAGGATTTGCCGGGATCCACGGCCATATCCACCAGCCGTCCCAGGTATTCTCCTCGAGCGTCAAAAGTCGGCAAATGTTCGAGGTCAGTAAAAAAAATCATGGCAGCCTCTCAACTTTGGAGATCTGAGCTTCGTTTGCGCAGCTTCTGCCTGCCCCGCGTGATTCTGACTCGAGCAATGCCGCGCTTGGATCTCCCTGAAAATCAAAAGCCCCGTGAGTGGGCTCTCCCAGGGCTCAAAGGCGTTCGCGCGCAGAGTGCGCGCCCCAATGAACCTCCTGGTGAGAGCTTCGGCATCACACAGCGTAAAATCCCTGTCGGAATAGCCACCTTAGGCAAAGCCTTAATCCGGCCGCGCCTGCTCCGCCCGTTGGCCCGTCTCCAGTTTTCCGGGCAGTGGGTTATGTTTGCGTGGTAACCTCGCCTAACGAGGTAGAAATTGGACTGAGTTTTGCCTTGCTCCTCCTTGTCTCACTCAATCCCAAAGCCTTTCTTACAAATCCGTGCAGGTTTTGTCAAGGGGAAATCCCGCGCTCCGAGGCGAATTGCTTTACTGTGACGCCGCTGATTGCGCGACGCGTTCGGCCGCGAGTGCGCGAGCGATTTCGTGGCAAAAGGCGGGCAGATCCGAAGGCTTCCGCGACGTCACGAGGTTGCCGTCCACCACCACTTCTGCGTCCATGTATTTTGCGCCGGCGTGGATCATGTCGTCCTTGATGGCTTCGAAGCACGTCACCCTGCGGCCTCGAACGACTTCGGCGGAAGCGAGCAGCCAGCCGGCATGGCAAATTGCGCCGATGACTTTTCCTGACGCGCTCATCTCGCGCACGAACCGCACCATCCGCTCATCGCGCCGCAGAAAATCGGGCGCCCAGCCGCCCGGAATTACGACGGCGTCGAAGTCCTCGGGCCGGGCGTCAGCGATCGAAAGGTCCGCTTCGACGGGATAGCCTTTTTTGCCGGCGTACGTCTTCCCCTCATCGGCTCCGACAGCGACCGTCTCCGCTCCATCTTCGCGAAAACGGAGCAGGGGATACCAAACCTCGAGTTCCTGATATTGGTCAGCAACAAGAACGGCGACTCTTTTTCCGTGAAGATTCATGGTCGGCCTCCTTCGACCTTTTCGTATGTTATCATGCCGCGCAGGCAGAGAGCCGCGCGCCATCGCTCAGCTTTCAAAGCGTTCGCCGGGCTTGAGCCTCGCGCCGTTGATGAACTCACGCGCCGTCATTCGCTTCTTTCCCTCCGGCTGAAGCTCAACGATATCGAGAAATCTTCCATCCCCGCAAAAGACGAGGAGTTTCCCTTCCATTGCAGCAAGTCCGCCGGGCGAGCCTGTCGCAGGCGGGAAGGCGGATATTTCGGCCGCGCGAGCCGCTCGGATTTGAACGGCTCTCCCGCGAAAGGCGCTGAATGCGCCGGGCCACGGGTTGACACCGCGGACGCGGCGCGCGATTTCTTCCGCCGGCCAATTCCAATTGATCTTTCCATCCGCCTTTTTCAACATTGGGGCGACGGATGATTGCGAGGAGTCCTGCGCGCGAGGAACAATCACGCCGCGCTCAAGTCCGCGCAGAGTTTCGGTCATTAATTCGGCGCCCATGACACTCAGCCGTTCTTCGAGCGATGGGCGAGTGTCGCCATCGTGAATTTCCGTTTCGCGCACAAGCAGGATATCGCCCGTGTCCATGCCGGCGTCAATCTTCATTGTCGTGACGCCGGTTTTCTTCTCGCCATGTATGATGGCCCACGGAATCGGCGCCGCTCCGCGATATTTAGGCAGGAGAGAAGCATGCAAATTAATGCATCCGAGTTTTGGAATTTCGATGAGCCAGGTGGGCAAAATATGCCCATAAGCCACGACGACGGCCGCGTCAGGGTGGAATTGACTGAGGCGCTCGCGAACGCCGGGGTCCTTGAGTTTCGCGGGCTGGAACAGCGCGAGATCGAAGCGTTCCGCCACTTGCTTGACGGGCGAAGGTTGAATGGCATAGCCGCGGCCCCGCGGCTCGTCGGGATTTGTGACGACCAGCTCGATCGCAAATTTTTCGGCGACCAGCATTTCAAGCGTGGGGACGGCGAATTGCGGGGTTCCGAAAAATAGGAGTTTCATGAGGACGTTCGAGGCAGGCGAAGTCGTATCGCCTGAAGCCTGCGGAAACCATAAGGCGCGACCGCCCGGCTCTCACCATTCGCCAGCTTTCATCAGCTTCCGCACGCGGCGCTCGATGGATTCGCGCTTCAAGCGGCTCAGGTGATGAATGAAGAGTTTGCCGTTGAGGTGGTCTGTTTCATGGCAAAAAGCGCGCGCGAGCAGACCCTCGCCATTGAGCGTAACTTCCTCGCCGCGAGCGTTCTGCGCACGGACTGAGGCGCGCAGTGGGCGCGCCGTTTTCGCGCGGAATTCCGGAAGACTCAAGCATCCTTCTTCTTCAAGCTGTTCGCCTTCGGCCGAGACAATCACAGGGTTTACAAGAACGAGCTTCGCGCCCGGATCTTCGCCCACCGTAATGTCAATCACGCAAAGCCGCTTGCCGATTCCGATTTGCGGCGCGGCAAGGCCCACGCCATTGGCGGCGTACATCGTTTCAAACATGTCGGCCACCAGCTTCTCGAGCTCCGCATCAAACGAGGTGACTGGCGCCGCTGCTTTCCCGATCACTTCCTGTCCGTATTTGACGATCGGATAGATCATCGCGCCTCGCCTGCATTTTTCTTGCCGTAAAGCGGCCGAATTCGCGCCCAGGGTTTTCCCGGCAGCATTCAGCGCGGAGGAGTCAGAAGTTCCTCACTTGCTGAATATAGGCGTCGTAGTTGCGCCTCGTTTCACCGAGTGAATCGCCGCCGAATTTCTCGAGGAACGCTCGCGCGAGAATCAGGGCGACCATCGCTTCTCCGATAACTCCCGCCGCGGGCACGACGCAAACGTCCGAGCGCTCATAAGCAGCTTTCACCGGTTCGCGAGTCGCGAAATCCACGGACTCGAGGGGCCTCCGCAGTGTCGAAATCGGCTTCAAATATCCTCGCACGACCACATCCTCGCCGTTCGTCATCCCGCCTTCGATTCCTCCCGCGCGGTTCGATTTGCGCGTGAAGCGCCGGCTTGCGCGGTCATAACCGATCTCATCGTGAACCTCAGAGCCCGCGAGTCCGGCATTCGCAACGCCGCCGCCGATCTCAGCCGCTTTGACGGCTTGAATCGAAAGCAAGGCCTGGCCCAATTGGCCGTCGAGCCGCTCGTCCCACTGAGCGCAGGAGCCGAGTCCCGGCGGGACCCCATGGGCGATCACTTCAAAAACTCCTCCCACCGTGTCACGCGCCGTCATTGCCGCTTCGACTTCCTCTTTCATTCGTGCTTCGGTCTCGGGGTCGGCGCAATTGAGCACAATATCTTCCTTTTCGCGCAAGGCGAGCACTTGCTCGAAAGAGACCCTGTGATCCTCCAATCGAACTTTGCCGACCGCGATCACGTGGCTCGCGACTTCAACTCCGAATTCCTTCAGCAATAATTTGGCAAGCGAGCCGGCCGCAACGCGCGCCGCGGTCTCGCGCGCGCTTGCTCTTTCGAGGACGTTCCGCGCATCCTTGAAATCGTATTTCAGGCAGCCGGCGAGATCCGCATGTCCCGGACGAGGCTGCAAAACCGGCTTATACTTCGCCCGAGATTCGGGCCTGTCATCCACGGCCATCGCATCCTTCCAGTTCGCCCAGTCGCGGTTTTCGATCAAAAGGGTGACTGGCGATCCAATCGTCTCGCCGTGCCGAACGCCGGAGAGGAAGCGTGCATGATCGGCTTCGATCTTCATCCGCCCGCCCCGGCCGTATCCCGCCATCCGCCGTTTCAATTCTCTATTCACATAGTTGAAGTCTACGCGCAGGCCTGCGGGCAAGCCGCTGACAATCGCCGTCAGCGCTTCACCATGTGATTCACCCGCGGTTTGAAACCTCAGCATTGTTCCATCCTTTGCGCCGGACATCGGGCGCAAGACATTGAATTGTAACGGATTCGACGGTGAGCGTCAAAAATCCGGCGAGCTGTTTTGACGGGCAAATTGAAACGACTATTCACCGGACGCGGCGCAGCACGCGAGGTGGAAGCCACCAATGGAGTTTTCCGGGAAGATGACGGAGAGTTTCTTCAAAAACGATGAGACAGCAACCACCCTTTTTGAAAGCGAGGTGAGCGCGCGGGCCGGCGCCGATCAAGTGCGCGGCGATGACGCTCAGGTCCGGTTCGTGGCCGACGGCCAGGACGCGCCGGGCACCCTCTTTCCGGGATAGAAATTCGATGAACTGGGACGGCGTCGCGCCGGGGACGAGCGCGTCAGAGCGCTCGACGGGCGGCGCAGGTGAAAACGCTTCGCGCACGATTTCCGCGGTTTCTGCGGCGCGGACGAGCGGGCTGGTGACGATCCGGTCGAGATCAACGCCAAGGCGTTGCAAGCCGCGGGCGATCTGGCGGACACGCTTCCTGCCCTCGGGCGTGAGCGCACGGCGAGCGTCCTCGCCGGCCGCGGCCGCTTCTTCCGCAAGACCATGGCGCATCAGAATCAATTCAAAACCTTCGCGGCCGGGAACGCTGGAAAGTGCGGCTTTCGGCTCCGTTGCGATCTGCACATCTCTCACAGGCATTCTTCTCTCAGCAATTTTCTTCGGAGCCGGTTAAGGCCGGGCTCCTCTTTCTTTGACGCTGGCGGCGGCCCAAAGGCCATCAAACTCCGCCTGGAAAGCCGCCGCGACATTCTCGTCACGAATGATCAACAGATTTTCGAAATTCTGTTCCGATTCGAGCGTCCAGTTGTAACTTCCCGCCAGCACGATGCGGCGGTCGAGAATCGCGAACTTGTGGTGCAGCTTGCTTTCTTCGCCGCCCGAAAGAAGCTGAATCGGCAGGCGGAATTCCGCGGCCAATTCGCGTGTCGCCGCCGTTTCCTCAAATTTTCGCCGGTCGAGAATCAGCCTCACCGTGGCTTCACGGCGAGCCGCCCGCGCCAATGCTTCCGCAAGCCGTGGATGGCTCAAGCGATAAAGAGCCGCGTCAACCGAGCGCTCAGTCTCGCGCAGAAGACCCTCGATGACGGCGGCAACGGATCGGGCGCGGGTGAAAACGGGTTCGACGCTCACGGTCGGCGCATCACGTGACATTCTACGTTTACGGGCGCGGTAGTTTCAAGATGTGCGTACCGCCGTCTCTCGCGCATCAGGCGGCCGGACGGCGTTCCGTTGCAAAACGTAAAAGCACCGTCCCCCGGTGTCGCGAGAAGGCGGAAGAAATTCCACAGCTTGATAGCCGCGTGAGAAATAGTGCCGGAAAATGCGGCGGCTCTCTTTGCGCCAGCGCCGCGCCAGGACAATCGCCTTGGCACGCATCTCGTCCGTGTTAGCCGGAATCTCGACGAGAAGGCGACGCGCGCCGAGACCCAGGTGAATTCTGCGGTTGACGATAAAGCCGTTCCGGCCGGCGCGGACTTCATTCACGACAGGCGTGTGAGGCCGGAGCCGATGCTCGCCAGATCGAGTGAGCCGGCGCGCAACTTCGGCGCTGCCGATCCGCCAGTTCACGACAAACCGGTCCGTCGGCAGGCCACGCTCGATGCGGCTCGCGAAGTTGCCGTAACAGTTGACGACGTACTCTTCTGCGCGGCCGCCGAGCCGGGCAATGTTGATCGTTGCATTGCGGCTTTCGAGAGGGTCGAACGTCCAGCAGATGGATCGGATTCCCGCGGCGAGCGCCATTCGCCGATGCACCATCTTCATTCGGAATCCGAGACCGCGATCCCGATGCGACGGCCGGACCGCCATTTGGTGCGACCAGTGAATCCATTGGCCGCGGCGGCGCGCCGAAAAAGCATAAATAAATCCTGCGAGTTTTCCGCTGGCGAAAGCGCCGATCACGGCGCCTCCATACTTCGCCGTGACGGAAAGGACTTCGCTCGCCTCGCCGAGAGCGCCCCAAACCTCCAGTTGAATGCGCTCACACTCGCGAAAATCTTCAAGACTCATCAAAGGCCGAATGCTAATTCGTTCCATGGAAACTCCGAGGAGCTTGCCCGAAGGGGCATAGCCCGCTGCTGCGAACCCCTACGATACCATCGGCGAGCACCTTTCGTGAAGCGCTGCGGTAAAGGGATCCGGGCGTGCCGCGGGAAGTTTGCACCTCTTGTTTCTCGCGGACCCGGGCGCCCCCGTGCCGGGTTGCGCTCGCTTGACAAGCTCGAACGCCGTATATAAACTAACCATTTAGTTAATTCTTATGAGTGCTTCGATTTCCTCGTCTTCGGGATTCACTCGTCACACACGAAGTGACAAGACTCGCGCGGCAATCCTCACCGCGGCCGCGCCGATTTTCTCCACGAACGGCCTTGCAGGTGCGCGCACGGAAGCCATTGCCTCAGCCGCGCACGTCAATAAGGCGCTGCTCTACTACTACTTCAAGAGCAAAGATGACCTGCACCGGGCTGTGATCGAAGAACATTTGTCAGAGTTCTCGCGGCGCGCCGATGAGGTGCTGCACGCGCCCGGAAGCGTGCGCAAGACGCTTCTGGCGTTCATTGGGATGCATTTCGATTATTTGAGCGGCATCCCATACTATCCGCGACTGTTTCACCGCCTGCTGGTCTCGGGCGGCCCGGGTCTCGAGCGAATCGCCCGAAAGCATTTGCTCCCGGTCGGGCGTCAGCTCGTGCAGCAAATCGAGCGTGGCATCGAATCGGGTGAACTTCGGCGCGTGGATCCCGTTCAAACCGTCATCTCGCTTTTCGGATTGACGGTCCATTACTTTTCAGCGGCGTCCTTCATCCGCTTGATGTCGAACGCGGACCCTTATGACAGGAAGCGGCTGGCGAAGCGGAAAAAGGAGATTCTCGATTTTGTCCGCTTCGGACTCTTCATCCATCCGGAGGAACCCCTGGAATGAGGCGGAAAGTCCTGGTCGTCATTTTGGCGGTGGTGGTTGCGGCGAGCATTGTCGTGATGCTCATCCTGCGCGACCGTCCGCAAGCAATTGTTCTGACGGGCATCGTTACGGCAAACGAGTTTGACGTGAGCTCGCAGATTTCCGGCCAACTCGCGCAGGTCCTGGTGCGAGACGGCGACCCCGTCCGAAAGGGTGAGCTCCTGGCATTGATTGCGCCGGCCGAATTGCGAGCGAGTCAAGCCTACTACGCTTCATCCATGCGCAGCACGGGGGCGCAAGTGGGAGCGGCAGAGGCGGCGCTGAGTTATCAGGAATTGCAGACCCGCGACCAAATCAAGCAGGCGGAAGCAACGCTCGCAGCGACGGAAGCCCAGCGCCAGCAGGCCGAGGCAAACCTCAGCCTGGCGCGATCGAACTTCAACCGCACGGATAGCCTCTTCAAGCAAGGCATCGTTTCTGGACAATCCGAAGACCAGGCTCGAGCAGACCTCGAGTCGGCGAAAGCGAATGTGGAATCCCTGATCAAGCAGGTTGCTGCGCAGCGTGCGGCGCTGGCCCTTGCCAAATCGAACGAAGAGCAAATCCGGATGCGGGAGCGTCAGCTCGCTTCCAATCGCCAGCAGCTCGCCGCCGCAAAAGCGCAAGATACGGTGGCGAAGGTGAGGCTTGGATACACGGAGATCCGCTCGCCAATCAACGGTGTCGTCGAATTGCGCGCCGCTCTGCCCGGTGAAGTCGTGAATCCCGGCCAGGCGATTGTCGTTCTTTACGATCCCAATCAGATTTGGGTACGCGCAGACATGCCGGAAACTTACATTGACCGGGTGAAAATGGGCGAGCGCCTGCCCGTTCGATTTCCCGACGGGACTCGGATCAAAGGGACGGTTTACTTCCGCGGGGTGGACGCGGATTACGCGACTCAACGCGACGTCAGCCGCACCAAGCGGGATATCAAAACGTTCGAGATCCGGCTGCACGTGGACAATCGCGGCAATCGCTTCCCGCTGGGCATCACAGCCTACGTGACCGTGCCGATTCACGAGGAAGATTGATGGCGGCTGTCGAGGTCGAAAAGCTGACAAAGAAATTCGGCGACTTCACGGCCGTGGACGCGCTCTCGTTTGAGGTCGCGAAAGGCGAAATCTTCGGCTTGCTCGGTCCGAACGGAGCAGGCAAATCTACCCTGATTCGCATGCTGACCACCCTGATTCCGCCGACTTCCGGCGCCGCGCGCATTAACGGGTTCGACGTGACGCGGGACCCCGACCATGTGCGCAGGGCGATCGGCGTGATACCGCAAGCGATGACTTCCGATCTTGATTTGACGGTCACCGAGAACATGCTGATTTTCGCCAAGCTTTATGGCGTGCCGCGCGCCCGGCGCGAAAGGGAACTGAAGGAATTGCTGGCCGCCGTCGAGCTGAGCGCCTGGGCCGATAAGCCCGTCAAATTCCTCTCGGGCGGCATGCGCCGCCGCCTTGAGATCGCGCGCGGCCTCATTCACGAACCCAAAATCTTTTTTCTCGATGAGCCGACGACGGGACTCGACCCCACCTCGCGCATTGCAGTGTGGGAAATGCTGATGAAGCTCAAGGCGGGACGCGATCTGACGATTCTCGTGACCACGCATTATATGGATGAAGCCGACCGGCTCTGCAACCGGATCGCTATTGTCGATCACGGCAAGCTGGTTGCGCTCGATTCGCCGCTGAAACTCAAAGCATCCATCCCCGCGACGAGTTTCCTTGAAGTCAGTTTCTCGAAATTGCCCGAGGGCTGGACGGAGCAACTGAAGGGTTTGCCGGACGTCGAAAGCGTGGTCGAGCATGACCAGGTTTTTCGCATCGCCTCCGACAACGGCCCGCGCACGATGACCGACCTGATGGATGCGGCAAAGCGCGCGGGGACTGAAGTGGTCTCGCTTTCCGTCAAAAGCACGACACTCGACGACGTTTTCACGCACTACACCGGACGGCAACTGCGCGACGAATTGCAGAGCGGAAAGCTCGACATCGGCTACATGTACCGCAAAGGAAGCGGCATATAAGCGCGCCCTTCGCGCGGGCGCGAAAAGCGTGGGCGCGAACGTCCCCTTGAGGGAACAATCCTATGAACCGGATTCTCGCTCTCCTCGAACGCGATATGCGGAAATTCTTCCGCAGCCCGACGCTCATGATTGTTTCGCTTGTTCTCCCCTTGGTGCAGCTTGTCATTTTCGGCTATGCGTTCGGAGGAAAAATCAAAAATCTGAAGGTCGGCGTTGTGGATCAGGATGATCGCTTACCCGCGATTAAACTGCGCGAAATGATGCAAGCCATCGCCGCCAATGCCAAGACGTTCGAAACCGTGCAGTATTCCGACATGGGCAAGGCGTTGAAGGATCTCCGCAACGGCCGAATCAACGGCGTGCTGAACATTCCGCCGAACTTTTCCCGCGATGTCGCGTCGCAAACCAACCCTAAAGTGGCGCTCATTGAAGACAACACCGATGAGATTGCGACGAGCGCCCTGGAAGGCGAGTTCGCCTCGCTGGTTGGAGCTTACAACGCAAACCCCGTCGCTCCGCGCGTCGCGGCGAAGGTCACTCTGTCCGTGGTGGAGATTTATCCCTACGTCCCGTACATCCAGTTCCTGCTGCCGGGCGTCATCGTCCTTTCAATCTTCGTATCCGCGATGATTGGCGGCGGCATCATCTACATTGACGATAAAGCGCGCGGCATGCATGAAGGCTATCTGGTGACGCCCATCAGCAAATTCGAATTGATTTCGGGCTTCACGCTTTCCGGGACCGCCAAAGCGATCCTGACCGGCATTGTTCTGACCGTCCTCGGTTCATTGATTGCGGGCGTGCCCGACGCGCTCGATCCCGGCCGCCTCCTTCGGCTGATGCTCGTCATCGTTTTGACGTCGTTCGCGCTCATCAGCATGATGTTCCTGATGATGGTGCGCGTGAACGATCCGCTCGTGCCGCGCGCGACCTTCGGCGTGCTCAATACTCTCCTCTGGTTTCCGAGCGGCGCCGTTTATCCGACGGCTGGCTTTCCCAAGTGGATGAAGGCTTACGCCCAAGCGGACCCCTTTACTTATGCCGTGGGCGCTTTCAAGTCGCTGCTCCTGAAGAACACCGGATTCGTCGCCATCACGGGAGATTTGGCATTCCTGATCATTTTTTCAGCCCTCATGATGCTTTCTGCAACGCTGCTCTTCCGACGAACCCTTTAGCCTTCCTTGCATCTCGTCTATACTCAATAAGGAGCATCGCGCGGCTTCGCGCTCGATGCTCCCACTTCCAGAACGGGAGATCGCAATGCTGCTCGACGCCAAACCGCCCAAGCCTCCGACGGGCATCCGAAAATACATCCCCATTTGGGCGCTCGTCCTGATCATTGCGATCGCGGGCGCCGCCGCCTTCTATAGCCTTGTTGACCTGCCTGAAGAGCTTGCCGTGGAACATTTCCTGCGCGCCGTGCAACAGGGACGTTACCAACTGGCGTATAAGCTTTGGCATCCCAGCTCGGCCTATGCCTACTCGGATTTTATGAGCGACTGGGGACCGAAGGGAGACTACGGCAAGATCAGGACTTTCAAGATTCTGGGATCCCGCTCGAAGGGAACCGAAATAGTGATCGTCACCGTGCGCATCAACGGGGAAGATCCTCCGCTCCATCTGGTGGTTGACCGTCAGAACAAAGAAATCTCATATTCACCCTTTTCGTGAACGCCGGCTGGTCGTGCGCCCGGGCAATGAATCTCTGAGTGCCGAGGCCAATTCCTGGGCGGAGAGTTCCGCCGTCCCGAATTTGAGAACCACCGCTCCACCCGCAATATTTGAGAGCCTCGCAGCGTCTTCCATCGAGGCTCCGGCCGAATGCGCGAGCGCGAGGACGGCGATCACCGTGTCGCCGGCGCCGGTCACGTCATAAACGGGCCGCGAAACGCTCGGCATATCCCAAATCGCGCCACTCCGCTCAAAAAGCGTCATCCCCTCCGCTCCTCGCGTAATGAGAACATAGGAACAGTCCAGCTCGGCAAGGAGCCTCCGCCCTCCCGACTCAAGCGCCTCGCGGTTTCGCATCGGCATTCCGGCCATCAATTCCGCTTCATGAAGGTTCGGCGTGACGACGGTGGCGCGACGGCAAATCTCCGGATGCTCCGGCTTGGGATCCACAAAAATGGGGATTCGTCGTTGCCTTGCCAGGGTGATCAGGCGCAGTGCAAGCGGCGTGAGGACGGACCCCTTTTGGTAATCGGAGATGACCAGTCCATCCAATCTCCCGACCCATGTGGCGAACCGGCGCGCAATCAGTTCGGCGGTTTTTTCGGAGACGGGATGGACGCGCTCGAAGTCGAGGCGCAGCAGCTGGTGCTGGTGCGCCGCGATGCGTACCTTGCGCGGCGTGAGCCGCCCGCGCTCGCGGACGAGAGTGGCGGAACTGATGCCCTTCGTTTTCAGCAGCGACGCCAGTTTGCGTCCTGCGTCGTCGTCGCCCATTGCGCCAAAAGGAACCGCCCGGCCGCCGAGCGCCGCGATGTTCGCCGCAACATTTCCAGCTCCTCCCGGAAAGCCTTGCGGAGCGATCGGGCCATCCACCAACACGACCGGGACGGGAGCTTCCGGCGATATGCGTGTCGCGACGCCGCGCAAAAGCTCGTCGAGCATATAGTCGCCGTAGACGCCGATGGACCGCTTGCGGAACGCGCGGATGATTTGCGCGACGGAGTTGCTATTGACTTTCATGCGTCGGTTCCTCTAAGAAGTGGGTCTTGTGCCATACGTCAGAATTTCTTCGACTGCCTTTTGGACTTGCGTTTCACTGACTGAAAGAATGCATTCCGGGCGCTCGAATTGATAGCAACGGTCGCCACGGCAGGGATTGCACGGATACTCATTCTGAACAACCCGCGCCGAAGCTCCGACCGATTCGCGCGGCCACGGTCCCCAGATATCCGAGCTCGACGATCCGAAAATCACAACGAGCGGCCGACCGAGCGCAGCGGCCATATGGGCCGGGCCACTGTCGTTGCCGATGAAAAGCCGCGCCCCTGCGATCGCAGCCGAGAACTGGCCGAGGCTCGCCGGCGGCAATCGCCGGATGGGCGCGTTCGCAGCGCGCTCGACCGCGTCGAGCACGGCCGCCTCGCCCGGCCCGGCTGAATAAACCGGGATCACTCGCGCCTCGCGTTCAAGCCAATGGCCGAGCTTCGCGAACCGGTCCGGAGCCCATTGCTTCGTCGCATAAAGCGCGGGAGAATGCAGCACGGCATAATCGCGCCCGGTTTCGATTCCGATGGATTCCGTTGCCTTGGCCCACCATTCCGCGCTCCGCGCTGAAACGATAAGCCGCGCGCGGGGGATATCTGCCTTCGGCATTCCCAGCCGGAAAAAAGCGCACGCCTGATGCTCGGCGGTGTGAATCTTTTCTTTCATCAGGGTTCCGCGCGCGTCGGGTATACGGACATTGTAAAGCCACGACTTATGGAAATGCGCGAACCCCACTCTCCATCTTGCCCGGCTCGCAGCCGTCAGCCACGCGCTGGTCGGCCCGCCGTGCAAATTGATGGAAACATCGAATTTCCCTCGCCATAACGATTCGGCGATCCGCCAATAGGCGGAACGCTTGGGCGACGCGCGCGCGCTTTCGACGCCAAGCACTTCATCGGCATCCGTGTTCCCCTCGAGGAGCTCGCGAAATTGGGATTCGACCAGGATTGAAAGGTGGAGGTCCGGCCGCCACGCCTTGACCAGCCGAAGCGCCGGTGTGAGAAGCACAATATCGCCGATCGAGCGGAGGCGTATCACCAGCAGCCGCGCGCCGACCGGAAGCGAGGGAAAGTTGGATTCGCCCGATTCCCCTGGCTTCTCCAAGGTTACTCCGCATCAATTTTCGCTTCGTCAACCAGCATGACGGGGATATCGTCTTTGATGGGATAGACGCGGCGGCACTGGGAGCATTTGAGCCCCTGGCCGTCCGGCGTAAGCTTCACCGGCGTCTTGCAAACGGGGCAAACGAGAATTTCCAGGAGTTCCGGACTGACCGCCATATGCAATCACCAGAAAGCCAACGCGAATTTATCAGAGAGTCCCGCGAAATTCAAGCGCCCGTGACGCGGCCGTGACTTAGCCACTCATCTCAAGCCGGCTCAAAGGTCGCAACTTCGACGCGCAGCTCAAATTCCGCTTCGCTCGAAGGCGAATCCGGCAGCGTCCATACGGCGAGGATGGCCGAGCCCTGATAAACTCGCTCATATCCCGCTTCCGATTGTGAAATGGTTTCGATCGGGACAATCCACCAACGAACCCTCGAGCCGCCCTGGAGCGTGATCCGCACCCGCTGCCATTCGTCCACGAGTGAGATTTCGGGTCCGGGCAGCTCGCCTTTGAACTCGAGCGGATGGCGTACGCCCGAGGCCTCAAAATAACGGTCAGGAGCGTTCGGAGCAAGAAGATTGCAAACCATTTCGAGCCCATAAGCAAAGTTGGAATTGATCGGTGCCGCACACGAGAGCTTCGTAGCGCACTCGAGTATCCAAACGCCTTTCTCCTGGCGCGATGATAACGATTTGATTGCATCGAGCGGGACTTCGGCGGGTCCGATTCGTAGAGCCACGCTGCGGCGCATGCTGATCTCGCCTGAAGTTTCCCCGGGCGGCGCAGTTTCCCATTCACCTCCAGCCAGGTCGTGATGCTCGTCCAGGCGCAATTGTTCAAAGTCCTGCCATTGCTTCGCGGCCGGAAAAAGATAGCTGCGGAAGCACGTCCGCGCGTAGCGATCGTAACGAAGCAGAGCCTCGAGATTCGCTTCCTTGCTCCACATTCGATCGTGGATCGAGGCCGGCTGTCCTCCGGGAGTCTGGCCGGTTTCCATATGGTGGCGAATCGCGTCGTGATAAACCTCGGGGCGCCGCATCAAGGAGTTAACCAGTTCCACGCCCGCGGGTTTGAAGCGAAGGCTCGAAGCGGTCCCGCCGTCGCGGGGCTTGATCACCATGCCAAAGGCGGAATCCTGCCCGATCAGTTCCGCACGGCCGTCGGCGTCAAAATCGCGAAGCTCCGCGCGCTTCGGCAACGTTCCGCTTTCCGATTCCCACTGGTCGAGCAATGATTCCGCCTGGATCAAGTGGCGAAGCACGGCGCTGCGCAAGTGGGGCGCGTACAAACCTCCAAAGATTCCATGCCAGTAGGAGTCATTGCACTGCGCGGCCAGCAAGTGCGTGTGCGCTCGCACGAGAAATTGCGAGGGCGCCGCTTTTGCCTTTGCGCTTTCTCTTCGAGCGAGCGCGGCGCGGCGCAACCGATGGTTCACATCGAGGGCCAGCTTTTGCATCTGATTCGATTCCGAATATTTGCTCAGGAAATTCTGCCACACGCCGCCGCGCAGAAACGCTCTGAAGCGCTCCGCGCCGCCGAGAGACGCAACTTCCGCGGCACAGCGCTGGAATTGGCGCGCTGCCGGGACCGGCAGAGCCCATTCCATCATTTCCGAGTACGACGCGGTCGGAAGATAAACGCGGCCAAGAGGTTTCCGGCGACCGAGATAATCCGAAAGGCGGATGGTCTCGATCCACTCGGATTCGGCCTCGACCGCCTGAAGGAACCGTTCGAGCCAGCCGTTCACGTAGCAATGCTCGTAGGTCCCGGGCCAAATCCCGAACTTCTCGCAATCGTCGCCGCTCGCGAAGAGCGTTTCTTCCGAGCCGCGCGCCTCGCGCAAAATCGAAATCGTCTCCGCGGGATCCCGGAAGGGAATTGTGTAGCGAAGCGCCTGGAGGCTCGGTACGAGCCGCAATGAAGCGCCGAGCGATTCGGTGATGTAGTCGCCGCGAAGCTGAGAGGGCTCGAGTCCGGCGGCGAGGAAATGCGTGTCATCGAGGATGGAATATTCTACTCCGGCTTGGGCAAGAGGCCGCGCGAGGGTCGGTTCCCAAACGCGCTCGGCAATCCAGGCGCCGCGCGGCCGCGCTTTGAAGCGGGATTCGAGGTAATCCGCAAGGCGGCGAATCTGCGCGATTTTATCGCCATCTTCAATCGCTGGCAAAATCGGCTCATAGAATCCGCCGCCGAACAGCTCGATTTGCCCGCGCGCGAGCAGGCCGCGCAATTCATCAAAGAATTCGGGATGGGTTTGCTCCAGCCGTTCGAGCAGGCTGCCGGAAAAGTGCAGCGCCAGCCGGATCTTCGGGTGAGCTTTGAGCGTGCGCACAAACATCGAGTAGGACTTCTGGTAGGCTTCCTCAACCACGTGATCGAAATTGCCGACGGGCTGATGGGCGTGAATGACCAGCGCCAAATACACTTTGCCCACAGTCAGGCTCCTCGTCGTCCGCGCGCTTCTCGTGCGCCCGGACCGCTTGCGCGACAACCCGATAGAATAGAATGAAACGCGGGGCGCTTCCAGCAAAAATCGCCGGGGGCGTGCGGAAGCGAAGGAAATCTTCGCTCAAACCGCTGCATACATGGCAAAATACCCGAAGTATGACGCACGAGATGGTTGGGAAAAGCCGACGGCAAGTGAGCGAGGGCAGAGTGGCGAGCGCATGCGGCGCTGACGAGCGCGGAAAAACGTTCACCACGGCGACTGAAATCCTGGACTACTGCCGGGGCGAGTTGCCGGCGATGCTGCGATTGATCGAACAAGCGGTTGAGATGGAATCGCCGAGCGGATCGAAAGTGCAGATTGACCGGATGGCAGAATTTTTTGCTGCGCAATTCCGCGAGCTGGCGGGAGAAGTGAAGCTGCTGCGCCATCCGACGGCGGGGACGGGCGTCGTGGCCGAGTTTTGGCCGCGGAGGAGAGCGGGTACGCGCCGGAGCGGCGGCCGCCAAAGCGGCAAATCCATACTGGTGCTCGGGCATCACGATACGGTTTGGCCCGTGGGAACGATCGCGCGGATGCCTTTCCGCGTTTCCGGCGGGCGCGCGTGGGGGCCCGGAATTTTCGATATGAAGTCGGGCATTGTCCTCGGGCTTACCGCCGTCCGCAGCCTCAAGGCGCTGGGCATCGAGCCAGGCTCCCCGGTGCGCTTTTTTCTGAATCCGGATGAAGAAGTCTCTTCGATTGCCCTCCGCGATTCACTTATCGCGGAAGCGCGCCGGGCGCGCGCGGTGCTGGTGCTCGAGCCGGCGGCTTCGGGCGGGGCGCTCAAAACGGCGCGCAAAGGCGTGGGAGAATTCCGGATCACCGTGACGGGACGCTCGGCGCACGCGGGTATCAATCCCGGCGCGGGCGTGAACGCCATCTCGGAGCTTGCTCGCCAACTTCTGCTGGTTGAGCGGTTTCAGAATGCCCGAAGCGGCCTGACGGTGACCGCCGGCACGATCGAAGGCGGGACACGATCCAACGTGGTGCCCGAACGCGCGACCGCCGCGATTGACGTTCGCATTCCGAGGCTCAAGGATCGCCGGGTGATCGAGAGGAAGATGCGCGGCCTGAAACCGTTTCTCGCCGGCGCCCGCGTCGAAGTCACGGGCGGCATCAACCGTCCGCCGATGGAGCGGAAAATGGCCCGCGACCTTTACGCACATGCGCACGCGCTCGCAAAGAGGCTCGGATGGGAACTGCGCGAAACAGCGACGGGAGGAGGGTCCGACGGAAATTTCACCGCGGCGCTTGGTGTCCCCACTCTTGACGGCCTGGGCGCGGTGGGCGATGGCGCGCACGCGCGCGACGAGCATGTTGTCATTCGGGAGCTTCCGCGGCGTGCGGCGCTGATTGCGGCGCTTCTGGCGACCTTGTGACGGAAAGGCCTTCAAAACTGACCTCGCCCTCCCGGGAGCCGGCCGGCCTCTGCTTCGATTGCATTCATTCCTCAATCATCCGGTCGGATCGCGGCTCGACGTTTTATCATTGTCTGCGATCGAGGACCGATCCGAGTTATCCGCGTTATCCGCGCTTGCCGATGCGGGATTGTCGAGGCTATGAATCTGCGGATTGCGCAGGTGGCGCAGATTGATGTATAAAGACGGCACGGTTCAACAAGGGGCTGAGGAGACAGACCACCATGAGAATGCTTCGCTTGCTGGCGGCGATTGTGATGCTGGTCAGCTTATCGGCTTGTTCAAGCTCGAATACGTCTGCGCCGGCTGTGACGGGCCAAAGATCCGTGTCCAGTGCGGCGGAAAGCGCTCCGACCGTCACGCCTGCGGCCAATCTTTCCCCGCTTGATCCCTGCAAGCTTGCGACGCAGGCTGAAGCCTCCGAAGCGGCGCGCGGCAAGGTCGGCCCCGTCGAAGCCATGATGAACGCCGGGCGCAAGTCCTGCCAGTTTCGAAGTTCCGATGGGATGCGTATTGTGGGCATCAACATCATGAACCCGTCCGAACTCAGCCTTTTCGCGCCTGGCACCTTGAAGCCGATTTCCGGGATCACAGGCCATGCTTATTTCGATCCTGGAATCCATTCCATTTGGATCGAGAGGGGCCAGCGCTTCGTCAGCATCACGATCGAAGCACCAAACCCGAAGAACCCCTACGCGCCCTTGCCGATCAGCAGCCTGACTCCCGAGGCAAAGACGTTCGCAAAGATTATTGCGGACCACATGTGACTCCGCATCTCCGGACGCCTTGTCAGTGGCGGGTAGGGCACCCAGCGGGCTGGCGAGGGTGCTTGCTATTCATTGTTGTGAACCGATTCAAAACACCGCGGTGAGGCAAGAAGGCGAAACATGACGAAGAGCATAAAAGACGAAATAGGGAAGTTGCGGGAAGAAATCCGCGGACACGAAATTCTCTATTACGTTAAGAATCAGCCGGAGATTTCGGATCGCGATTTCGATGAGTTGATGCGCCGCCTGATTGACCTCGAGCGCGCGCATCCCGAGCTGATCACGCCCGACTCACCTTCGCAACGCGTCGGCGGCGAGCCGGCGAAAGAATTTCCAAGTGTGCGGCATTCCGTCGCCATGCTCAGCCTGGATAACACATATTCGGTCGAAGAACTGGCGGAGTGGGACCGGCGGGTGCGTGAGCTGGCAGGGCGCGAGGACATCGAATATGTCGCGGAGCTGAAGCTCGACGGGCTTTCGATGTCGCTCGTCTACGAGGCGGGCATGCTCGCGCGCGGCATCACGCGAGGGGACGGCACGGAAGGCGAGGACGTGACGCCGAACGTGCGCACCATCCGGACTGTCCCGTTGCGCGTCGCGCCCGCGAAGATGAAGGCGATGGGCAGCCCCGGGCGCTTTGAAGTGCGCGGCGAGGTCCTCATGACGCGGAAAGCGTTTGAGGAGGCTAACGCACAGCGCGAAGCGGCAGGTGAAACCCGTTTTGCGAACCCGCGCAATTCCGCCGCGGGAACGATGCGGCAACTCGACCCAAAGATCGTGGCCGCGCGCCGGCTTGATTTCTTCGCATACTTCCTTTACGTCAACCGCCGGCAAGCCTTGGCAAAGCAGTCCGAAACGCTCGACGCGCTTGAAGCAATGGGCTTCAAAGTGAATCCGCACCGGAGGGTCTGCCGGACGTTCGGCGAATTGCGAGGATTCATTGATGAGTATGAAGGGCGGCGCGAGAAACTCGAATACGAAATTGACGGCATTGTAGTGAAGGTGGACGAAACGGCGCTGTGGGACGAACTGGGCGCGACCGCGAAATCGCCGCGCTGGGCGATTGCGTATAAATATCCCGCGCGGCAGGCGAAGACTGTCATTCTCGATATTCGCGCCCAAGTGGGGCGGACCGGGACACTCACTCCGGTCGCCGATCTCAAACCCGTGGACGTAAGCGGCGTGACGGTCACGCATGCGACGCTCCACAACATGGACGAAATCGAGCGGCTCGGCGTTCACATCGGCGACACGGTGGTCATTCAGCGGGCGGGTGAAGTGATTCCGCAGATTTTGAAAGTCGCCGAGCGCGCGAAAGACGGGCGCGAGTTCAGAATGCCGAAATATTGCCCGGTCTGCGGCGGGGCGGTGGTGCGGAGCGAAGGCGAAGTTGCCTACCGCTGCGTTAACGTCGCCTGCCCGGCGCAGCTCAAGGAATCGCTCCTTCATTTTGCCGGGCGGCGCGCAATGGATATTGACGGCCTGGGCGAAGCTCTGGTGGATCAATTGGTGGACGCAAAGATTGTGCAGGACGCGGCCGACCTTTATTCGCTTACCGAGAAGCAACTGGCGGACCTTGAGCGGATGGGCGAGAAATCCGCCGCTAACCTGGTTCTGGAAATCAAGGAAAGCAAGAAGGCCGGACTCGCGCGTCTGATTTACGCGCTCGGGATTCGGTATGTGGGTGAGCGCACCGCGCAATGGCTCGCGGAGCATTTCCATTCGCTCGACCGTATTGCGGCCGCGAAGGAAGAGGATCTGGTTCAAGTGGAGGAGGTCGGGCCGCGCATCGCGCGAAGCATTTACGATTTTTTCCGCGAGCGGCGTAATTTGAAAGTCGTGGAAAAACTCCGCCAGGCGGGGCTGCGGTTTGAGGAAGAAAAGGCGCACAAGGCTGAGGGCCGGCTTGCAGGGAAACAGTTTGTGCTGACGGGAATGCTCGAACACTTTTCGCGCGATGAAGCGGCGCAGAGGATCGAAGCGGCGGGCGGACGAGTGACGGGGTCGGTCTCGAAGAAAACCGATTACGTCGTCGTCGGCGCCGAGCCCGGCTCGAAACTCGACAAAGCCCGCGCGCTCGGCGTCAAGATGATTGGTGAAGGCGACCTGCTCGCGCTTCTGGCGAAAAGGTAGCGGACAATCGCCTTGACAAGCGCGGCGCCATCTTCTAGCTTAAATTCTCGCGCCGCTTCCACTGCGGCGCGCAAAGGATCAACTTGTGAAAATCGCTTTCGTCGCTTCGGAGGCTGTGCCGTACTCGAAAACCGGCGGCCTTGCGGACGTTGTCGGCGCACTGCCGAAGGCTCTTGCGAAACTCGGCCACCAGGTCGAAGTAATTCTCCCTCGTTATCGAATGACCAAATCGGCGCGCGCGCTCCCGGAATTCGCGAGCCTCACGATTCCTTTTCCCGCTTCGTTTAAGTTCGCCGCGGTTGAGGCAGGAACGGACCCTGCGGCGCCGCAGACGTTGCTCGTGGATTGTCCTGAGTATTTCGACCGCGACGGTCTTTACCAGGCCGCCGGGCAGGATTATCCGGATAATGCCGAACGCTTTGCCGCGTTCTCGCTCGCGGCGATTGAATTCCTGAAACGTTCGGAAGAGCCTCCCGCCGTCATCCACTGCCACGATTGGCAAGCTGCGCTGGTCCCGATCTACTTGCGACATACCTACGCGCGCGACCCGTTTTTCAAAAAGACGGCCACTCTTTTCACCATCCATAACCTTGCGTATCAAGGCGTTTTTCCGCCCGCGCTGCTGCCGCGGTTGGGACTCTCGATGGATCTTTATACGATGGAGAAGCTCGAGTTCTACGGCAAGGTGAATCCGCTCAAAGGCGGAATTCTTTTTTCAGACTATATCTCCACCGTGAGCCGGAAATATGCCGACGAGATTCAAACGATCGAATTCGGGTGCGGGCTCGAAGGGGTACTGCGTGCGCGTGCGGGCCGGCTGCGCGGCATCCTGAACGGCGTAGATTACGAAGCGTGGAATCCTGCGACCGACAATCTGATTCCGGCGCATTACACACCAGAGAACACGGAAGGCAAAAAGATTTCGAAGAAGGCTCTGCTCGAAAAGATGGGCGCCTTAAAGCCACAGCTCGCGAAGCCGGTGATTGGAATCGTCTCGAGATTTGCGACGCAAAAAGGATTTGATTTGATCGAAGCGGTCGCGCCAAAGCTCATGGCGATGGATCTTTACATCGCCGCTCTCGGAACCGGCGAGCCGCGTTACGAGGAGCTTTTCCGCAAGCTGGCGGTCGAATTCCCGCAAAAGTTTCTGGTCAAGGTCGCATATGACAACGCGCTTGCGCACTTGATCGAAGCGGGCTCTGATTTCTTCCTCATGCCTTCCCAGTACGAACCCTGCGGGCTCAATCAGATTTACAGCTTGAAGTACGGCACCGTGCCCATCGTCCGCGCAACAGGCGGCCTCGACGATACCATCGAGCCGTTCGACGGCCAGGCGGGGACCGGGTTCAAGTTCCATGAATATCAGCCTGCCGCCTTGCTTGCGTGCATCGAGCAGGCTCTCGAGGCCTATCGCCATCCGGCAGCCTGGCGCAGGCTAGTGCAAAACGGCATGAGCAAGGATTTTTCCTGGGACCGCTCAGCCCGTGAATACGTCGCCCTTTATGAAACTCTTGCCGGCGCGCGGAAAACCGCATCCCTTGCCGCGGCTATTTAGACAGGATTCTGCCCGTCCTGTTCCTCAGGAATCGCGCGCCATAAAATCGTGCCATAAAATCTCTTGACACTAACCCATTGCCGATGCTAAGTTCGTTGGCGTTTGTTGGTGGGTAGAGGTTCCCAAGGCCCCAAAAATCCTAAAGCGAGGTGAAGCCATGTTTTCGAAACTGAGGAAGATGGCGGTGTGGAGTTCGGTGTGTGTGCTTTTGACTTTGAGCCCGGCATGGGCGCAGCAGGCGAATGATTCA
>JAKASG010000103.1 GCA_021828285.1 Acidobacteriota bacterium
CTATTTTTCACTGGTCCGGAAGTCAAGCATCGCTTTGCTTTGCGTCCGACTGCCTTGACCCACACCCGACGGTTTTTGTGATGCGGCCGGCGCGAAAAGGGTCGCCTCAAGCATGGACGAAGATTTCGCTGGCGCTCGTGGCAAGAACTCGACCAGAGGCTCCTAAAACCGGACATTGTGTTAAAATAAGGCGGCAGAATTGTTCCTCTTCGATTGTGGAGAGTCCGGAAGGCTCGATGAAAAAATCGCCGGGAGAGGAAACTTTTTGCGGCGGCGTAACGTATAACTAGTTTCGGGCGAGAGGTGAGCGAGCTTCCGTCGTCGAAACACCTAAAAGAGCGGAAAGGACGGCGCCCGATGCGGGCGAAAGAATTAGAATCATGGCGCAAACCAGCGAGTTGAAGATCGGCACGGTCGAGGTGAACGTCGAGCCGTCGGCAGTTCGGGGAGTCAGCCCGCAATTCGGCAGCCCTCGCAAATCGAAAAATGGCATAAAGATTCTGGTTGCCGTTGTGGGCCTTGTGGTTTTGATCGGCCTGGCGACGGCGGGAGTGGTTTGGAGCCAGCGGGGATTGGTAACGGTGCAGACGGGGAAGGTCGCGCGGGGAAACATCCTCGCGGTGGTGACCGCTTCCGGCCAGATTATGCCGCCTCCCGACGACTACGCGACGGTCAACGCCAACTCGTTCGGCAAGATCACGCAGCTTCTCGTGCAGGAAGGCGACCACGTCAAAAAAGGCCAACTGCTGATGAAGACCGAGGACGTGCAGCAGGCGGCGAGCGTCGAAGCGCAGCAGGCGGCGCTCGTGACGGCCCGTGCGGACCTCCAGGGTTCGGCCGCCGCCGTCTCTTCCGCCGGAGCGAGCCTGAAGACCGCCGAGGCGAATCTGGCGCAGGCGCAGGCGAAGTACGTGCAGGCGAAAGACGATTACGGCCGGGATCAGGCGCTCTATAAAGCCCAAGTCATCTCGCGGCAGACGATGGATCAGGGGTTCAGCGACTTCCAGGTGGCCAAAGCCACCGTGCAATCGAACGAAGCGCAGATCGCGCAGCAGAAGGCGCTGCTGCGCCAAGCCGTCTTCAACCGCGATATGTCGAAGGCGCGCGTGATGCAAAACCAGGCGCAGCTTGAAAGCGCGCAGAACGTTTACGAGCAGACGATTTACCGGTCGCCGCTCACCGGGATCATCACCTCGCTGCCGGTTCATCTGGGCGAGAACGTGGTGCCGGGCATTCAAAACCAAGTGGGCAGCGAGCTGTTCCAGGTGTCGAACCTGAAAGTGATCACGGCGCAGGTGAATGTGGACGAGAGCGACATCGTCAGCGTGCAGCTCGGCCAGAAGGCGCAGGTGAGCATTGACGCCATTCCGAACAAAGTGTTCAGCGGGAAAGTGACTCAAATCGGCATGATGGCGATCGATCAGAACACCGGGCAGCCGATCAACACGTCGAGCAGCGCATCGGTTGGAACCTCGGCCACGGATTTCCAGGTGCTCGTCACGCTCGACCATCCGCCGCAGGACCTGCGGCCCGGACTTTCGGCCACGGCAAAGATCATCACCGCGCGCGCGGACAACGTGGCGATGATTCCGATTCAGGGGCTCACCATGCGCGAGCAAAGCGCGCTCGAAAAACCCTCGAAGAACAAGGAAAACATCGCCTCGCTCGATGCCCCGCCCGCTCCGGCCAAACGCCTCGACCTGTTCAGCGCCGGCCAGAAGGATATTCAAGGGGTCTTCGTGGTGCGTAACGGGCGGGCCGTCTTCGTTCCCGTGAAAACCGGCGTGATGGGAACGACCCACGTGGAAGTGCTGAGCGGGCTCAAGGCGGGAGACACGATTATCACGGGCAGCTACAAGATCCTTCGCACGCTCAAGAACAACACCAAGGTGCGGGTGGACAACTCAGTCCATCTCGGGCCGCCGTCGTCTTCTTCTTGATCATGAGGCTGTGGCACCCGGCTGCTTACCGTGCGGGAAAGGAACCGTCTGAAGGAAATGGACTCCGAACAGGCAACTTCAGCGATGCTGGCGAGCGCCGTCGCGCCGGAAGAGAGCATCCTCATCAAGACGGAGGATCTTTGGAAGACCTATGAGATGGGTGCGGCGACGGTCCACGCGCTTTCCGGAGTGTCGTTCGAGATTGAGAGGGGAGAATACGTGGCGATCATGGGGCCTTCGGGCTCCGGAAAATCCACGTTGATGAACCTCATCGGCTGCCTCGACACGCCGACGCGCGGCTGGTACTGGCTCAACGGGCGTCTTGTGAGCGAGCTGAACGATGACGAGCTGGCCTTCATTCGCAACAAGGAAATCGGCTTCGTGTTCCAGACGTTCAACCTGCTGGCGCGGGCGACGTCCCTGCACAATGTCGAATTGCCGCTGATTTACAACGGCACGCCGCCCGGCGAGCGGATTGAGCGCGCGCGGGAAGCGCTGAGCATGGTGGACCTCAGCGACCGCATGGAGCACAAACCGAGCGAGCTCTCGGGCGGGCAACGGCAACGCGTCGCGGTCGCGCGCGCGCTGGTCAATCACCCCTCGCTGCTGCTGGCCGACGAGCCCACGGGCAACCTCGACAGCGCCACGGGCGAGGAGATCATGGCCCTCTTCGAGCGGCTGCATCAGGCCGGAAACACCATCGTTCTGGTGACGCACGAGCACGACATCGCCGCGCGCGCGCACCGGATCATCCATATTCGCGACGGCAAGCTCGACCGCGACGAACAGGTCCGATAGCGGGGCATGGCGCGGGCGCCTCGAACGGCGCAGCGGCCGGGCGCGCACTGAACGGAACGAGGCGGGCCGGCCGGGCTCAAGGGCGGGTGAATCCCCTGATGGCGACTTATTCCCAAACCCAGACGGCGCTCGCCCGCGCAGGCGGGCTGGGTCACGAGCGGGCGAACTTGAGGGTCGCCGCGCGTGAAGCGTTCTGGATTGCGCTCGAGGCGCTGCGCACGCACAAGCTCCGGTCTTTTCTCACGCTGCTCGGCGTTGTCGTCGCCACTACCACTCTCATCGTGGTCATGTCGGTCATCAACGGCATGAACCTTTACATCGCGAATCACATTGCGAATCTCGGCGTCAACACGTTTGTGGTCAGCCAGTTCGAGTGGGCGACGGGGCGCGAAGGCTGGCTGCGGCAGCGATTGCGCAACCGTCCCATCCGCATGAGCGATTACCGATTCCTCGAGCAAAACCTCGAAGGCTACGACGAAATCGGCGCCCAAACCGGCATGGATTCGAACGTCCGCTTCAATGGGCAGACGATGTTCGACGTCGAGCTGGACGGCGTGACGCCCAGCATGATTGACATCAACTTCCAGCAGGTGGATTACGGGCGGTACTTCACCGAGGCCGACGAGCAGCATGCCGCTCCCGTGTGCTTCGTCGGCCAGGATGTGGTCACCAAGTTTTTCCCGAGCGTCAATCCGCTCAACCATGAAATCGCAGTGAACGGGCGGCCGTTCCGCATCATCGGCGTGGCGAAGAAAATTGGAACAACCTTCGGTGAAAGCGAGGATAACTTCGTCCAGATCCCGCTGAACGCTTATCGGAGGAAGTTCGTGTCCCGGCCGAACCTGAATATCAGCGTGAAGGCCTATGACTCCGCGCAAATGCAGCCGCTCGAAGAAGAAGCGCGCATGCTGATGCGCGTGCGGCGGCACCTGCCGTTCCATGAGAAGGATACTTTCGGAATCAACGAGTCTCAAACGATCATGAGTTTATGGGAGCGGCTCACGGGAAGCATTTTCGCCGCAACGACGGCCATCGTCGCGATTTTCATGGTGATCGGGGGCATCGTCATCATGAACATCATGCTCGCGAGCGTCACGGAGCGGACACATGAGATCGGCATCCGGAAGTCGCTCGGCGCGCGGCGGGCGGATATCCTGATGCAATTCGTGATGGAATCGGCGGCGATGGCGGCGGCGGGGGGCGTCGTCGGCGTCCTCATCGCCGCTCTGGTGGACATGGTGGTGAACCATTTCTTCACGGCTTCGCTGCCCATCAGCGCCGTCGTTTTGGGCGTCAGCCTCTCGGCCGTGGTTGGGCTGTTTTTTGGGATTTATCCCGCGTCGAAAGCGGCGCGGCTCGAACCCATCGAAGCACTGAGGGTGGAAACATGAGCGCGTCCAGCGGTCGCGGCCACGTCCGGGAAAATCTTTCGCTCGCCCTCGAGACGCTGCGCAGCCACAAGTTTCGCTCTTTTCTGACCGTCCTGGGCGTGCTGATCGGCGTGACGACGCTCGTCGGCGTGGCTTCGGTTATTTCCGGGCTCGACAACCAGTTCACGGCCGTCGCCGATGAATTCGGCACGCGCTCCATTTTCATTTTCAAATGGACGCCGGGAATCAACTTCCACCTGACGCGCGAAGAGCGCCTGCGAAAGCCGCTCACCTATGACGACGGGATGGCGATTCGCGACCAGTGTCCGGACGTCGAGGCCGTGGGCGTGCAAGCCGTGAACTGGGGCAATCCGGCCGTCGTCAAATACCGAAACGCCGAGATGCTGGGCGGCCAACTCGTGGGAGAAACGCCCGACGCCATGCGCGTCGGAAACACCAACGTCGCCGAGGGCCGCAGCTTCAACGAGGCCGACGATCTGCATCGGCGCAACGTTGCCGTCATTGGCGCGGACGTCACCCAGCGCTTGTTTGGAAACCTCGACCCCATCGGCAAGACCATCCTCGTCAACGGAACGCCGATACAAGTCATTGGCGCGGCGGCGAAACATAAGTCTTTCCTCGGCGATACCGGCCGCGACCGCACCGTCGCCATTCCCTATTGGACTTACATGAAGCTCTATCCGCAAACGCGGGAGAACTTCATCCTGGCGGAAGCTTATCCGGGCCGCATGACGCAGGCGATTGACGAAATCGTCGGCGTGCTCCGCATCCGCCGCCACGTCAAGCCGTGGCAAAAAAATAATTTCGGGTATTCAACCGCCGAATCCATCATCTCGCAGTGGCACCAGATCACCGGCATGATCGGCCTGGTGCTGGTGGTGATTTCCTCAATCGGCTTGATGGTGGGCGGCATCGGGGTGATGAACATCATGCTCGTTTCCGTCACCGAGCGCACGCGCGAGATTGGCGTGAGGAAGGCCATCGGCGCCCGCCGGAGCGATATCACCTGGCAGTTCCTGCTCGAAGCGATGACGCTCACGGGCGGCGGAGGTTTGCTGGGCGTTGCCGTCGGATACTTCATGAGTTTCAGCGTCCGCATCCTTGTCCCTTCGGTGCCTTCGGCCGTGCCTCTGTGGGCGCCGATCGTGGGCTTTGTCGTTGCGGTGAGCATCGGACTGTTTTTCGGCATGTGGCCCGCGCTCAAAGCCGCGCGGCTCGACCCCATCGTCGCCCTCCGCTATGAATAGGCGTTCCGGCAACGGGGCTCGGCCGCGAGCGCGCTCGCGCCGCCCGCTTGACACCAGCTCAACAGCCTCCCTATAATTTTTGGGGCGGAAAAGAGGCCGTTCCCAAAGCGAGCGGGAATAACTCAGTGGTAGAGTGCGACCTTGCCAAGGTCGAAGTCGCGGGTTCGAATCCCGTTTCCCGCTCCATCAAGTTCAGGGGCAAGTGACGAGCGGCGAGTGACGAGCATGCACGGATATCCCGGCGGTCGCTTGCTCGCCACGAACCACTCCTTAGAGCTTTTCCAGGGCGCGGTACCCAAGTGGTAAGGGAGAGGTCTGCAAAACCTTTATGCGACGGTTCGATTCCGTCCCGCGCCTCCAA
>JAKASG010000031.1:0-30277 GCA_021828285.1 Acidobacteriota bacterium
CTGCGCCACGCGGCCAGTGTACCAGAGTGGCGTGTAATCGCGTCGCGCTCCCGCCAACACTGTACGATGCCCCGCCATCGCGTCAGAATGCCCGCTGTGCGATTTTCTCCGGCGCGGCAAGGCAATCCCCCTATGTCCAGCGCAACGCGGGGCGTAAAATGTTACGGGACTCTCACGGGACTTAGCCGAGCAAATTCGGGCTTATTCAGGCATATCACGGAAGGCAGTAAAAATGCGCTAAGTCGTTTCCTGCCGTCTAGAACCGACTGTAGCGCATCACTCTAGTAAGCACTTTCACGGCGGTAACGCGGGTTCGAATCCCGCCGGGGACGCCAAGATTCTTAAGCGCTTAGCGATTCCGCTTCTCGCAACGCCTGCCGTTTTGTGACGTATTTGTGACTAACGAGGGCCGTTTCGCCTTCCTGAACAGGTTCGGGTTGGGTTTCCGGCAGGACTGGCAGCATGGAGTCCAACCCCGACTCGCGGCGTCCTACGTCGCCGTTAGATTCATTCATGGGATGCGCTCTCCCTGCTTTCCTCGAGCGGCTTCGAACCATTCTACAACTGAATGGGCTGGATGACGGCTCTCACAATTCTCGCCGATTCACGGCCGATGCAAGGTTCGGGCAAGGGAGAAAATCAGCGCCGCAGTCCTTACGTCAAGCTTTGTGCGGGTAGTGTTATACTGGATTGGGTTTTCCTCGCTCGGTCTGGAGATCGAAAAACCGGGAGCCTCAACGGAGACTCTATCGAAGGAGGGATGGCAATGAATATTTTATTTCTGATAGGCCGAATCCTGCTTGGAGGGTTCTTTTTGGTAAGCGGGATCAACCACTTTATGAATCTGGGCATGATGGCCGGGTACGCGAAGATGAAGGGAACGCCGGCGCCGGAATTGGCCGTGGGCGGGACGGGAGCCATGCTCGCCGTGGGCGGGCTGAGTGTGCTCCTGGGATTTTATCCGGTCATCGGAGTGTGGATCCTGGTGGTGTTTCTGCTTGGGGTGACGTTTACGATTCACAGTTTCTGGACCATCAAGGACGCGCAGGCGAAGATGGCAGATCGGGTGAACTTCATGAAGAATCTGGCGATTCTCGGTGCGCTGTTGATGCTGCTGATGCTCCAGCGCCCGTGGCCCTGGAGCCTCGGCGGACATTGAGATTTGCATTCGTTCCGAGCGAAGACCGCTCTGCAGAGTAGGAATTTCGCAGCGAACGGTGAAACATCTCATTTAAGGATGAATTCCGCGCGCATGCAGGGCTTTCCAGTCCGCGAGATGACAGTCCACGAGAAGAATTTGACCTTCAGGCCGCAATCGTTTATGCTCTTGCGCGCTCTCGAAGGGGCCCTCGAGCAAGGGCACGGCGCTGCGGGCAGGCGCCGACGGGCACGCGGATTGCCGTGGCAAGCGAAGCACTCGAACGATGTGAAGGAACAGGCTTCGTTGACTTTCGCTGAGCGGTATTGTAATTTCAATTCGGAAGGTTCAAAGCGACCGGCGCGATGGGAGCCGAGGACAGGGTCGTTGATGTGATGCTCGAGAGCAATCTCAAGAACGTCGAGATTGCCGAAGAGATCAGCCAGCGGGTGTGCGCCGGCGCGGGCTGCGACCCGGATGAGGAGTTCCAGGTCGGCATGGCCGTGCACGAGTCGGTTATCAACGCGATTTGGCACGGCAACAAGAACGATCCTGCCAAACACGTTTGGATGCAGTTTCGGATTGGAGCCGGACGGCTGGAAGTGCGCGTGCGCGATGAGGGGTACGGGTTCGACGTCGGCAAAGTGCCGGACGCCATCGCCGACGATAATGTGCTTAATATCTCCGGCCGCGGCATCTTTCTGATCCGCCAATTCATGGACGAATTGCGTGTTCGCCTGCCGCAGGGCGGCGGAACGGAAATGATTATGGTGAAACGCCTTAATTCGAAACGGCAGACAAATGAGGAGGGAAGCTAAAGTGAGTATGAAGGCCGTCGTACGACAAGTTGATTCCGTCTCCGTGGTGGACATTACGGGAAGGATTACGCTCGGGGAAGGGTGCGCGCAGTTGCGCGAGCTGATCCGCGACCTATTGGGCAAAAGCAAGAAGAATCTTCTGTTGAACCTGGCAAACGTGACTTACATTGACAGCTCGGGCATCGGTGAACTGGTGAGCGCCTTCACGACAGTTTCGAATCAAGGCGGGCAACTGAAGCTCCTGAGCCTGACGAAAAAAGTTCACGACCTGCTGCAAATCACCAAGCTTTATACCGTCTTCGATATTCACGACGACGAAGCGAAGGCGATCAGCAGCTTCACTCAAACTGCGAGCGCATGAAGATCAAGCAGGCCGTCAGGCGGCGCGATGTGCGTCGCGGACGGCTGCCGCGAGCGGTTCGGATCCGCTCGAAGGCGAAGGGGTGAGGGGGCTTCCGGCCCGCTCCGCGCGCGCGGGATGCCGAGTTTCGGCGCGATGGTCCCTCGATTGTCCGAGGGCGCCGCGTGTTTGAAGCAGGTTGTTGAATTCGACTCCAAGCGCTTCGAGCGCTGAGGAGCGAATTTGCGAAACTCTGGATTCGCAAACGCCGAGCCTCCTGCCGACCTCCTTCATGGTCAATCCCTCGGCGTAATAGAGCGCCAGCACCTGCCGCCTTTTTTCAGTGAGTTGCACGAGAGCGCGATTAAGCAGCGCACGCATTTCCCACCTGAAACAGACATCAAAAGGGCTTTCTTCCTCCGAGTTCGGAACGCGCAGAGAATCGGCTGTGCCCTGCCGCCCGTTGAGGGCGTCGAGGCTGAGAACCTCAACGGAGCGCAGTTCGGCGCAGGTCCTGCGCCAATCCTCGAGCGTGACGCCGATTTCACGCGCAACTTCATCAGGCTCGGGGTCATGGCCGAGCCTTGCCGCCAGGCGCTCTTGCGCCAGTGCGCCGCGCCGCCCCTTCTGGCGAAGCAGACGCGGGCTCCAGTCCTGCTCGCGCAGACTATCGAGAATCGCTCCCTGGATGCGAAGCCGGGCGTAGGCGCCCAGTTCAACCTTGCGTGAAGGGTCGAACTTCTTCATGGCTTCGAGCAGTCCCAGAACCCCTGTCTGGATCAAGTCATCAAGTTCAATATGGCGAGGCAAGCGCGAGTGAATTCGCCGCGCGATGAGGCGAACGTGAGGAAGTTGCTCTTCAATAAGCCGCGATCGGTCGAGGCCCTTCTCCGGGAAGGAATCGCTCGCCACGCATGGAACAGCCCCCATTTTTCCTCCTTATGAAACACTCGCGAAAACTTCCGTTTCGCTTCCCCATTTCCGGGGGCCCCTCCGCTCTGGATGACAATTGTTAGGCTTTGCTGATTAGAGTCAGATTAGTAAAAGATTAGAAAACTCATATGGCACGGGGGGATTCAGGCATTCTCGCTGATTCCATAGCCCACACCACGGATGGTCTGGATCAGTTTGTGCGGCGAGGCGTCCTCCAGTTTTCTGCGGAGGTAGTTGACATAGACGTCCACGACGTTGGTCATCGAGTCGAAGGAAAAGTTCCAGACGTGCTCGACGATCATCGCGCGGGTGAGAGGGCGGCCGGCGTTCTGCATCAGGTATTCGAGCAAGGCAAATTCCTTCGGGCTTAGCTCGACCCTGCGGCCCGCGCGGCGCACTTCATGTTTGACGCGGTCCAATTCCAAATCGCCGACGCGGAGAATCAGTTCAGGAGGGCCGCTTGCGCGGCGGAGGAGCGCGCGAATGCGAGCGGAAAGCTCGTCGAATGAAAAAGGCTTGCACAGGTAATCGTCCGCGCCTTCGTCGAGGCCCTTCACCCGCTCGCCCACGGCGGTGCGGCCGGTCACGATGAGGACAGGCAAAGGATTCCGCTCCGAGCGAAGCTGGCGGAGAACGTCAATCCCGTGGCGCAGGGGCAGCACCAGGTCGAGCACCATCAAGTCATAGTCATACTCCTGGGCCATGAAAAGCGCTTCGTCGCCGTCGTAAACCACATCCACGGCGTAACTCTCCGCTTCGAGCCCTTTCTTCATAAAGCTGGCAACCGGCTTGTCGTCTTCGGCGACCAGGATTCGCACGGCGATTTATTTCCTTATCGTCCCCTCAACAATTCGGAGCGCGTGATTAGCTCTTTTTAATATCGGCGGGCAGGCAGAAAAACTTTAGCAGACTGCAAGAGGATTTAGGACTTCTTGATTCGGAACTTTTCGAGGCGGTACTGGAGGGTACGAAACGTCATGCCCAGCAGTTGCGCGGCGCGCGTGATGTTCCAACTGGTGCGCCGGAGGGCTTCCAGGATCATGGCCTTTTCGTGTTCTTCCCACGAACCTTCAGGAATGACAGGAGACAAACCGGGCGGGTTCGTCGCGCCGCCTGCCGCTGCGCGGTCGAGTGCCGCCTCGCGCGAAGGCGCGGTGACTTCGGGCGGAAGATCGCGGAGTTCAATCTCGGAGGATTCACCGAGAACGACCGCGCGCTCGATGGCCCATTCAAGCTCGCGAATGTTTCCGGGCCAGGAATAGTTCTCGAGCGCCTGCAGAGCGTCGCCGGAGATTCCGCTGAGCGTGCGACTTGAAGCGAGCGCCGCTCTTCGCATGAAATGCAGGGCCAATTCGCGGATGTCTTCCCTCCGTTCGCGCAGGGAAGGGCAGGTGATGGGGATGACTTTGAGGCGATAGTAAAGATCTTCGCGGAACTTCCCGTCTTCGAGCGATTTCTCCAGATTTCGGTTGGTGGCGGCGATGATCCGGACGTCCACCTTGATGGCCTCGGCGCCGCCGACGCGAAGGATTTCGCGTTCTTGCAGAGCGCGGAGAATCTTGGCTTGCATGGCGAGACTGGTGTCGCCGATTTCGTCGAGAAAGAGCGTGGAATCGTGCGCGCGCTCGAACAATCCTTTCTTCTGCTGGTGCGCGTCGGTAAAAGCCCCTTTCTCGTGCCCGAAAAGCTCGCTTTCGAGGAGCGTTTCCGTGAGCGAGGCGCAATTGACGGCCAGGAACGGCTCATTGCGGCGCGGACTGTGTTTGTGGATTTCGCGCGCCACGAGCTCCTTGCCCGTTCCGCTTTCCCCCAAAATCAGGACCGTGTGCTGCGTCGGTGCGACTTTCAAAATCATCCGGACCATCGCCTTGGTCGCGGGCGAACTGCCGATGATCGTCTGCTTGAGGGTCGCCAGGCTCTCAAAAACTTCATCCACCACAGCGAGCAGTTGGGAGCGGTCTACGGGTTTCTCAAGGTATTGATAAACGCCGCGCCGGGTCGCGTCAATCGCCGATTGGATGGAAGGGTAACCGGTGATGATGATGACTGCGACCGTCGGATCGGCGCGCAGGATTTCACTGAGCAGCTCGACCCCGGTCATTCCCGTGAGGTTGAGATCGGTGAGGACGAGGTCAAAACGTTTTTGGCGAATCAGGCGCAACGCCGATTCGCCGCTTGAAGAAGTCAGCGTTTCATAGCCTTCGTCCTGAAGAATGTCGCGGTAAATCTCGCGTTGCCGCTCTTCATCGTCAACAACGAGAATCGCTCCTTGAGGCATTTGCGCAATCCCTTAAGCCGCCGTGGGAGCGGGGATGGCCGGGGAGTCCGCCACGGCGGCCGGCGCGACCGGAAGCTCGAGGACAATTATGGCGCCACGCGGCTGTGCATCGGTGACATAGACGCTTCCCCCATGGTCTTCGATGATTTTTTTAGTGATCGCCAGGCCCAGTCCGAAGCCGGTCGGCTTGGTCGAATAGTAAGGCGCGAAGATGCGCTCGCGGTCGGCGGGCGGGATGCCGGGTCCGGTGTCCGCGAAGCGCAACTCAATCCGGTCACCGTTCGCCACTCGCCGTGCGGAGACCTGAATGCGCCCGCCTTCAGGCATTGCCTGCAATGAATTGGTGAGGATGTTCAGAAAGCAAGTGCGCAACTGCTCGGCGTCCGCCTGAAGCACCGGCAAATCGGGCGGAATATCGCTGACCACTCGGATTTCCTGCTGGTGGCTTTGCTTTTCAATCAGGGTCAGCGCCTGCCCGACCGCGGCGGGCAGTTCAAGAGGCGCAAGAGCGGGAGGACGCTCGCGGCCGATGGCGAGAAAATCGTTGACCAGCCGGTTCAGGCGGCTGATTTCATCCTTCATATTGCTCATATTGCGTTGCAGCTCCCGGCTGAGCGCATCATCGCCCCGCACGCGTTTAGCTCGCAATTGATCAATGCTGAGGTTCATGAAATTCAGGGAATTGCGCACTTCGTGCGCGACGGTTGCGGCGAAGCGCGCGACGAAAGAAGCCTTTTCCGCTTCATTCAGCCGCTCCTGCAACTTGCGATTCTCTCGCAGGCGCTCGACCATCTGATTGAAGGTCTGCGCCAGCCGCCCCATCTCATCGGAGGAATTCGCGGGAAGCGTCACGTAGAGATTGCCCCGCGCAACCTGCTGCGACGCGTCCATCAGCAAATCAATCGGCTTCGTAAAGCGGAATGCAAGATACACCACCAAAGACATGCCGGCTAGCATCGTGCACAGAATCCAGACGAGCCGAACCAGGTAGAGTCGCCGCATGAACTGGCCGACTTGATCCATCTCGCCGCCGATCAGCGCGTAACCGAGCACTTTATCGCCCTGGGTAATTGGAAACCGGATGTTGTACTGCTTCTCGATGACTGAGGGTTCGATGTTGACGTCGTGGAGCTGGGCCGAAATTTGAATGGGTACGGGCTTCATCCAGCGCCGGCGCCTGAGCAGGATTCTTTTGCCGACCTGACCGGGACTGGTGCTTGCGACGACTTCGCCGCTCGGGTCCACCACGCTGATCGAGGAGAGTCCCGCGTCCTGCAATTCTTTTTGGTAGGCGCTGAGCGCCTCCTTGCGCGTTGCGCCCGGCGGCATGTCCGCCTGGGCCACCTGCGTGATTTGGACCAGATCGGAGGTCAGCCCTGCAACGTAGCCCTTGATTTTTCTCACGTATTGGACGTAGGCGAAGGTCAGAATGCCGCTCGTAAACGCCGTGATGGCGAACATGGCAAGCGCCAGGCGGGTGCGAAACCGAAGCTTGAAGATGCTGTTTTTCAATTGATTCCTCGCCGGAGCGCGCGCCCATCCGGCCAAGCTCATTCTATCGGAACCTTCGCCGCCTCAGCAAGTGAATGGCGCCAGGCCGCAACCCGCGCGTCTCTAACGGCAATTCATTGAGAGCGCATAGCCGTCCACGGCGTGCCGGGTGCTGACGTCGATTCGAGTGTCCTGTTTGCGGCAGCCGCGCCGCTCAAGCGTGATATAGACCGATCCCGGAATCAGACTGGCGGAGGCAAGCCCCCCACTGTCCGTTCGGGCGCGATCGTTTTCGACGACAGGCATCGGCGCCGAGAGCATCCTCAGGGTCACATCCGGGAGGGGCGTGCCCGCTGCGTTCGTCACGCGAAGAAGCACCGGCTCGTGGACCATTTGCTTTCCCTGGTAAATTTCTTTCGGCAGCATCATCAGTTGCATCGAATCATTTCCAGCGGACGGGTTGATTTCGAAATGGCGGACGACGCCCGTTTCGACCGTAGCGCCTCCTTGGCGCGCGACCACCCAGTATTCACCCGCGGGAAGCCCCGTGAACCGGAAGCTCCCCGATGCGCCCGTTCGCTCCTGGTCGAGCAGGTTCAAATGCCCGTCCTCGAGCGAAACGACGGCGCCATAAACGGGCTGTTTCTGGCGATCGAATATGTTACCTTCCACTTTTCCGCTGCCCGAAGGCGGATTCAAGCGGAGGGGCGCTGAATTCGACTTCAAGCTGCCTTGCCAAAGCTGAACGCCCACGCTGCTTGCCAGGTCGCCCGCGTTCGGAAACGATGCGCCGTAGGTCACCGTCATCGAGTATTCGCCCCAGAACGGCTCATCCTTGCCGTCCTTGTTCTCTTCGGCGGGCGTGAATTCTATGATCGTGTCTTCTTCTGCATCCTGGCCTGGCGCGAGCGAAATGAGATCGGGTTGCGGCATATCCGTCGCGGCGAGTGTTTTTCCGGAAGCAGGGGAAACGATCGCTGTTGTCGCCACGCCCGCAGGCGCGAGCGAAACTAAAATGTTTGAGCCTCCTCGCGGCTGAACCTGCTCGTAGTTCTCGAAGCTTCCCTTCGGGACTGCGCTCCGGCTCTCTACAGGGCGATAGAGCCACAGAGTCTCCGTGCCCGCGTTATGAAAATGGAGCGTCACACGGGTGGCAAAGGGCGTTGCCACCGTGGGCTGAGCAATCGAAATGGATAATTTCAAAGCCGGGGGCGGCGACGCTGCTCGGCCGGGCGCTAACGTCGCGAGCGCCGCGGCCACGGATATGACCACACTTCGCATAGACTTGCCTCGCCGCAATTTTACAGCATCTCCGTTGTTGCCGTCTCGAGCCCTCGCCAAGAGGATGTTCGTTCGCCGTCCCGTCCCGGCGAACCGCACTGGAAATCAGTAGATCCAGTAAGGGGTTGTGATGCCTCCGGGCCCCGCTGTGCCGTTGATGCCGACAAAAACATTGCGGCCGTAAAAAAATGGGATACCGAAATCGAAGTAATCCGTCGAGGGACTGGTCCCGCTGTCACCACCCAGGTCCACGAGCGCCGCATCGTTCCCGCCGTTCGCGCTAAAGAGCGTATCGGCGTTGGCAATGTTGAACATCGCGGAGCTCGAAGTCCCGTTTTGACCGGTGTTCGTCACCGTGTAGCTTTGCGTGGAACTCGGGCAATAAAAGCCCGCAGCATCCGAGCATTCTGTGATGCCCAACGTGCTGTGATCGAGAAAATACATCGCGTTCGAGCCCGAATCAATGAAGCTCGTGTACGCTGTGCCGGCATAAGTGGTTTGGATATTCCCGCTCCCATCGGTTGTATAAAGTTGCTGCGACGCACCGGGCATATTGTCGGATTGCGTCCCGACGCCGAAAATGAGCGAGCCGGATGCGGATACGGCGCCGCTCGCGGGCACGGAAGGAAGTGAAATCAGCACGCCGTTGTTATCCGACGGAAGGAGCCAGACAGGATTCTGCACCTGGCTCGTCAAATCCGCCGACGTGACCGAGCAGGAAGAATTCGGACAGGTGAAATACACATTCGGAACCGCCGTGGAACTTGCCGTGCACGCTGTACCGCAATCGTGGCGGAAATTTCCGACGCCGAGGATTCCGTTTGCTCCCAAGGCGGCCACAGTGTTCGAATTCGTTCCGCCGCCGCTGTTGCACGATGAAGGAGCGGGAACGGCCGGCGAAGCGCTGATGATCTGGATTGGGACCGAAGACGCCGTTTCTCCGGCGAGTTGAACATCGGCGGTCACCACCGGGCCCCAAAGATAACTTCCGTCAGCGAAGGAAACGCATTCCTGGAGTGGATTGCCTCCGACGTCGACGGACGGAAGATTGCCCAGCGTCAGCGCCGATGAAAGCACCCGAAGCCCTTCCGAGCCCGTGTCAACCAGAACGTTCGGGATGGTTTGGCAGGCCGAGCTGCCCGGATCGCAGACCGTCACGCTGGCGAAGAGGCCGTTGACGTAATTGCCAGCGGGGCCGAAATTGACGCTGATCGCTTCAGTGTTTCCGCTTGGCGGAGGGGGCGGGTTGGAATTGGAATTGGAGTTATTGCCGCCTCCGCATGCCGACAGGAAAGACAAAAACCCAGCGAGCGAGAGGAACAAAACCAGATTCGAAATCCTGCGATCCGAGCGCCTCATCGCACCACCTCCTGGGAAACATTCTTCGGCAGGGACTTCAGCGCTATGGCGCGCCCTTGAAACCACCGCATGTGTCCGCCGCTCGCGACAATCAGGTCTCGGGTCCTGACCACCAGCGGTCCTCCGCGCCGCTTGCTGCTGCGCGCGGCCTGCTGAAATTCGATGAAGTAATCTCCCAGCAATTGTTCGAGGTTCGGCAGCGTCGGGGCTTGCCAGGCGACGCCGAAAACAACGCCGTCCGGATTGACGTATTCCCGAACGACGGCGCCGTCCGGGGCGACGATCTTCTGAATCGAATAACCCTGGCGCGCCATCTCTTTGACGCTTCCGTGCATGCGCTGCTGATCTAAAGTGATGGAATTCTGATATTGGCCCAGTACGGCCCAGCCTGAAACAGGAAGGATCGCACAGCCGGCGAGCAGACCAAGAATAATCTTTCTCATGGGACAGTTACCCCCTTCGATACCTTAGACGATTTTCGAGGCGGACAGGTTTAACCACAATGGAAAATATTTTCGAAGCTGAGAGGATTGCTTTCCCTGCCCGGGGATGGTGTATAACTTCACGTTGGGCCGTAATATCCCGGATCGTAGTCGCAAGGCCGCAAATCTCAGACCGGGCGCTCATAGGAGAAGCAATCATGGCGTATCGGAAATTCACTGGTGCAATCATTTTCATGTTCGCTCTGGGCGTGGCGGCTCGAGCGCGAGCTGCGCGAGTTCGCGTATGGCAAGGGACCATTAGTATCCCGACGTATCTTCTCGGGCCCGCTGATCCAAACCCGCCCTTTCCGCTTGTGAACCATCACAACATCTACCCGTACACTTCGCTCGATGATCTCACGAACCAGCGCGAGATGAAAACTTACCGCGCAATTTATCTGGAGAACCAATATCTGAAGGCCACAATTCTGCCGCAAATGGACGGACGGGTTTACTCGCTTTACGACAAAATTGACAAGCGCGAGGTCTTCTATCGCAACAACGTCATCAAGTACGGGATGGTAGGGCTTCGCGGAGCATGGATTTCCGGCGGAATCGAATTCAATTTCCCCAACGGCCACACGACGGATACGGTTTCTCCGGTAAGCGCAAGGTATCGGCAGAATCCCGATGGGAGCGCGACGGTGGTGGTCGGAGACATGGACCAGGTGAGCAACATGCATTGGGAAGTCGCGCTCACCCTCGAGCCGGACGCCGCATATCTCCTTCAGCACGTCACGCTTTTCAACTCCACTTTTCTTCCCAGGCTTTACTGGTGGTGGGCGAACGGCGCGGTCGCCGCACGCGACGACATGCAATTCATTTATCCGATGCGGCTCGTCAATCCGCATTCCCACACGCAAATCTGGACTTTTCCCGTGTGGAAAGGGGTGAACTATAGTTGGTATAAGGACGTCCGCCACGCGACGTCGCTCTTCGGCGTGGACGTTCACCGCTCCTTCTTCGGGGTTTACTATCACCAGTCCAATTACGGCGTGATTCACGTCGCCAACTATCACGAAGTCCCGGGGAAAAAGACCTGGACGTGGGGCGTGGCCGGCGATGGGTTAATCTGGACTCATCTGCTGACCGATCACGACGGCCCTTATTGCGAAATTCAGGCGGGCCATTTTCAAACCCAGTTGAACCAGGAATTCATGACTCCGCAGAAAGTTGAGTCGTGGAATGAATATTGGTATCCCGTGGACCGGCTCGGCGGCGGGTTTGTGGCGGCATCGGCGCAAATGGCGATCAACGTGACTTATCTCCCGTCCGACTCGATCGGCAAACCGATCGCTGTCCTGCGCGTAAGCCCTGCGGCCGAAGTTCCGGGCGCGAAGGTGGAAGTGATGATGGGCGGGAAGACGCTCGCGAGCTTTGCGCCCGTCAACTTTGCACCTCTGGCGACGCGGAATTTCGTGATTCCGGTCGGCAACGCCGCAGCCGCGAAAAAAGGCCTGGATGTCTCCGTCCTGAACTCGGCCGGCAAAACGCTGCTTCATTGGTCTGCCGGCGCTCCGATTGACGGCAATCCGGACCTGAAGGTGAAGGCGGGCGTGAGGAGGCTCAATCGAAAGCCGGATAGCGAGTTGAGTCTCGGCGCGCTTTTCAAGCGGGGAGTGAGCGAGGAAAAGGAAGGCCGCTCGCTCGGAGCGGCGCAAATTTATAACGAAGCGCTCAAGCGCGATCCGAATTACGTTCCGGCGTTGCTGAAGCTCGCGACGGACCAATACATGGCCGCGGATTTTGCGGGGGCGGAGCAATTGCTCGAGCGCGTTCACGGCTCGGGTGGCGCGCAAGGTCAATATTTATCCGGCGTGGTCTATCGAGCCGCCGGGAAACTGAGCCTCGCGAATGGCGCGTTCCGGTCTTCCATCCGGCTTGGCGGCACGGAAGCTTCGGCTCTCATCGAGCGGGGCGAAATCGCCATCGAACAGAGGCACTTTGCAAGGGCTGAAAAGTTCTTGCGAGCGGCGCTTGAGAAGAACCCGGATGATGGCCTTGCCCTGACGGATCTGGCCGTGGCGCTAAGGCTCGGCGGCAATCTGCAGGAGGCTTCACGGGCGGCTGCTCAGGCCGCCAGGACAATGCCGATCCTGCCTTATGCGCTTGCCGAACAGTGGCAAATCGAAACGGCTCTTGGCAACACTACGGCCGCCGCGCACGGCCGGCAGCAGTTCACGAAAACGGTTGGATACCGGTCGCAAGGCTACCTGGAAGCCGGCGAATGGTATCGCGATCTTCGAGACTTCACTGCATCGGATGTCGTTTTGCAAGCGGCCCTCAAGAACCTGCCCGTGGACGAGATTTCTCCGCTCGTTGATTATTACCTGGCCGCGAATTTCTGGGACGCGGGCGAGCCGCACCGTGCGGCCGCGTCCGAAGCCGATGCGATCAAGGCGAATCCGGATGGGATTTTTCCCGGCCGGGTCGAAGATGCGATCGTGCTGCGGGAAGCTCTCGCCCATAACCCCACCGACGCCCATGCGCAATACTTCCTCGCCACCTTTCTTTTCGCTCACGGGCATTACGAAGAAGCGGCTGATTTGTGGATGAAGGCGGCCGCGGAAGGATTTCATTATGCAGTGCTCTACCGCGACCTCGGCGTCTATGCATGGAAGGTCCAGGGAAACCTCAGCGAAGCGGTCCGGGATTATGCCCGCGCGATCGCGCAATCTCCGAACGACTACCGGCTCTATGTTTCGCTGGACGAAATCTACTCGCAACTGGGCGAAACGCGCCAGCGCGAGCAACTGTTCGCGGGCGCTCCGCCGGATGTTCTCGGCCATGACCTGGTCAGGGCGCGCAGGCTTTTGCTGAACGTTCAGGAGCGCCACTATGACCGCGCTCTCGACGCTCTCAAAGGACACGAATTCAAGCCGTGGGAGGGTGGGGAAATCATGCACGAGTTATACGTGCTGGCCAATGTCGAGAAAGGGAAGGAAGCGTTCGTGAAGAAACATTACGAGGCAGCCGGGGCGTCCTTCCGCGCTGCGCTTGAATACCCCGCCAATCTTGGCGTGGGCGAACCAGAATATCCTCAGAACGAACAAGCGCTCTACTGGCTTGGACGGACGCTTGAAGCGCAGGGCCAAAAAGCTGCGGCCCAAAAGACATGGCGGAAAGCAGTAGCGGAAATGCAGTCTCTTGCGAATGAGCCGGAGGGAAGGGGCGTGAGGTCGTCGCAGTTTTACGGGGCGCTCGCGCTCGACCGCCTTGGCCACGCCGGCGAAGCCGCGCGCATCCTCGATGCTATGGCGGGACGGGCGGCGAAGGGCCGAGCGTCAGCCTACGAATTCTATCTGGCGGGCCTGGTAGAAAATTATCGCCGGCAAAGAACCCGGGCCTTGGCGGATTTTCACCGCGCCCTTGAACTCGATCCAACGCTTTGGCAGGCGCGAATCCGGCTTCGAGAGTAGCGCAGCCTGATGCAGCCCTGGCGCATTGCAGGCCGCAGAGCGCCGGTAACCATTACTTTCCGAGCGCCTTCTTGATTCCGGATTCAGCGAGCGGCGCCATGACGGCATACCCAGCGGCTGAAGGATGCACGCCGTCCGCGCTCAAGTTGGGAGGAAGTCCGCCCGCAGCGTCCGCCATGGCCGAGTAATAATTCACGTAAACGTATCTTTTTTCTGCCGAGTAAGACGCGATCCATTTGTTGAGCACAATGATCCTCGGTGCGGGATCCTTTTGTTCGGGGTGCCACCAGTAGCGAACCGAGGGCAGGACGGAGCACATGACGACTCGAATGCCGTTCACCGTTGCCAGTTGGGCCATGGACATCAGGTTGCCTTCAACTTGGGCAAAGGGGACCGGGCCGGTGTTTCCGGCAAGGTCATTGGTCCCGGCCAGGATCAGTACCACTTTCGGCTTTAGGTTGATGACATCCTGGCGGAAGCGAAGCAGCATTTGAGACGACGTTTGCCCGCTGATGCCGCGGTTGATGTAGGGTTTTCCAGGAAAACTTTTTTGCAGGTTCCAGCCTTGCGTGATGGAGTCACCCATGAAGACCACGCGGTTCTCTCCAGGCGTCGGAGGGCCGAGCTTCAAGTCGGAATCACGGAAGCGAGCGAGATCGGCGAAATCAACCAGCAACTGGTGGTCGAATTTCGCCCAGTATGCCCCTTTTTGCCACGAAGGCGCAGCGACTAACACTCCCGACCCTTGCGCCGCCGGCGCGGATCCCTGCTTCTGAGCCACGAGCGCGGTTGGGCCTGACAAGACCACAAAAGCAGTAACAACAATAAAAGATTTGCTCATTTTCGTAAGGTTCACGTCGGACCTCCATTTTCAACAGACAGAAATGAATAATACCGAAATCGCAGGGCTCCCGGAAAAACAATTGCAAGTTTACGGCTGGGAGGCAGCGATTCGAACCCCGATATGCAGACCCAGAGTCTGGGCCTGAATTACTATCCAGTTGGTTTGCTTAGCACTTTCCCGCACCCCTTCGCTGGCACCCGTTTTAGCTTCGCGCGCCCTTGGCAATCGTTTCATTCAGGGCCATTTTATATGAGAACCGCACGAGAAGTGGAGCGCAACCTCAGCACGAATGGTGCATTACGGGGAGGCCCGCAGTGCTCTGGCCGGTCAACGTTTATTTTTTCCTTGTTCTCCTGATTGTGGCGGGCATGCTCGCCTTTTCTTTTCTGCTCGGCCAGAGGCATCGCGAACGCGCCACGAACTTTCCTTACGAATCCGGAATTATGTCCGAAGGTTCTGCGCGAGTTCGCCTGTGGGTGAGCTTTTATCTTGTGGCGATGTTTTTCGTTGTCTTTGACCTGGAAGCGGTCTTCTTGTTTGCCCGGGCGGTCGCGGCGCGCCAGACGTTTTACCTCACGGCGTATTTCATCACCCTGCTCAGTGCTTTTGGAATCGTCAGTGTCATTTCCACCTCTGAAAGGGAAGCAGACCCCTGGAGGATTACCGCGGTCTCTTCTGGCGGCGTCCGGGAATGGCGTTGATCCTCACAGCCATGCTCTTTTCACTGGCCGACATTCCGCTCACTGCCGGCTTCATCCGGAAATTCTATATCCTCTCGAGCGGGGCTTACTTTGCCAACAGCGGCGGGACTCTTTGTTCCCGGGCATGCTGAGCAGTGACTCGCTGTAGTTGAAGGGGAGAATCTCCATGCTGTGACTCCAGCGTCTCCCCGCCAAGGACCCGCCGGCCGTTTCACGACTCGGTTGCCCGCCTGCAACGCATGCTCCGATCAGCACGCTCTTCGCGAACCGCTAATTTGCGGCCCGTTTTTCTGCTGAATTGGCCGACCCTTCCATCGCAACCGCTCGGGGAAACAACACATTGTTTTCGAGATGAATGTGCTGGTGCATGTCGCTCTCAAAAGACTTCAGGCTCTTATATAAAGCGGCATAACTGCTGCAGGCGTCGGGTGGCAGTTGGTAGTCAGTGCTCAGCTTGCGCATTTCGTGCAGGGCGGCGCCCGCGTTGTCATGCTCGAGCGCCATCATCCGCACCGGGTTCTGAACCGTCCCAAAGGGCGGCCGGGGAAACGGTGTTCCACCGGTCACCGCTGTCTCCATCCGGGCAATATAAGGGAACAGGGTCTGCTCTTCCTTGACCAAGTGCATCAGGAGTTCCTTGCTCAATCCCGAGAAAAGGGCCTGGATGCGTGGAAGCTCGGGATGCTTCGCCCCGTGCACTTCGCTGACCTTTGCGAGCAACGGTTCGAGGCGCGAGGCTTCTTGCCGGCAGAAGGTGTGGTGCTTTTCCATAATGTGATTCATCAAGCTCGCCAGCGACTTGCGGCTCCAGTCGGTCGCCTGCGTTTCACTTTGCGTTTCGGTCTTGGCGGTTTCAAGCGACCTCAGCACTTCCTCCAGCGATCGTCCGGACGCCTCGCATGCGTCTTCAAGACGCTTGTCGCCGCCGCAGCAGTAGTCGATGCCCAGCCGCTCGAAAACGCCCACAGAGGCTGGCATTTGGAGCACGATTTCTTTTATGGTCTTTCCTGCGTCAATCTCCATCTGGATCGCTCCCTTCAAGGCCTGTACGCTTCCGCCGCTGATGGGACTGAATGCGAAGCCGTTCCGTCCCTCACCGGAATTCCAAGCTCAAGCATGAAGAAGGCATGCAATTCTGGCTATGACTAAAGTCACCTGAGCCCGCCCGCGTAACCTACGCGGGCCAGTCGGAGACGCCGCATTCCGGACACTCCAAATTGATGAAGCGAACCCAGTCTAGAATTTCTTGAGCGCCACAGGAAGTTTTAGGATCTCCGGCGCGGCATACATGCCGGATTTCCCCGTAACGGTCAGCAACGCAAACCATCGGGAGGGGATCCTGTGCCGAGACCGGCGCGCCGAACCGGTCATGGACGTGTCCTTCTGTATCCATAAGAACCGGATAGGGCAGAAGGCCGCTGCGATTGAGATCGCCGGCCTTGTGACGTTCGCCTTGGATCACTGCGAACAGTTCCGCGTCTTCGGACACAAACTCCCGGTACCATTTGGATAGGTCACGGAGCAAATTCCGAACCGACTCAGAGCGCCCCACCCTGCAGAAAATCAGCACCACATTGCGCTTTCCTCGATAATCGGAGATGCGCACGCGCGCCCCTTCTGTGGAAAAGAGTACGAAGTCTGGAACGATTTCGCCCACGGGCGGCACTGCCATGACCTGTATCCCCTTGCATTCCTTTTCGCTGAAATGCTGGCGGGCTTTTTGGTAAACTTCATCAGGAACATGAGTGTATCCGACGTAAGTGACCGCCTCCGTCCAGGCGAGCGCGGCCCTTTCGCGGTCGGTGAAGAACGGCGCCTCTTGCCAGACGGCCACGGTGTATAGGCGTTGTTCGGTTTTGCCCTGAGCTCGGGCATCTTTGGTGTGCATATCCACACAGTATGCGCAGCCGTTCATCTGGGAAGCCCGCAGCCTGACCAGCTCCAAGAGTGAAGGCTCGAGCCCGCTCGACCGCACGTACTCTTCCAGCCCGAGCATTGCCTGCAACGCCCCGGGAGCCACCTTCTCATCAATCCGATGAGCCATTTCTCCTCCTTTTGATCCAGGAATCAAAATTCTAAATTTGCCAGGGCTAGTATCCCGCAAACTCTTCCGTCCGGATGTCGTCCTCATCAACACCCGTGTTCGTGAGGGCAGATCGGATTTCGGCCACCATCTGCGGGGGCCCGGCGATGTAATAAATCGGCCCGCCCTCATATACGGCCGGCGGCGCCAAGGGCTTCAGATATTTTGCGATCAGTTCGTGATTGATCAGGTTGTGCTCGCCGTCCCATGGGAGCTGAGAGTCCTCCATGTTCGTCATCGTCGGAATAAACCGGTAATGGGGATTTTCCCGCTCAAGCGCCTTAAGTTCCTTTAAGAAGACGGCATCTTCCGGCCTGCGATTTGAATAGAAGAGCACAATCTTGTGCTGCAGTTTTGCCTTCGCCGCATGGACGACCATGCTTCGGAAGGGCGTGATCCCGATGCCGCCGGCCAGGAGAACAGCGGGGCGCTTGGTGTTGTTGTGCAGCGTCAGATTGCCGAAGGGGCCTTCAATTTTCACTTCTGTCCCAATGGGCATCGAGCGAAGCACGCGCTTGCACGCTGTGTCCCGCATCCGTGTGGCGAACATGAGAGGGTCTTCTTCAGGCGCGCTCGCCACTGAGAAACCGCGCGTATTGCCCTCGGCATCGGTTTCAGGCGGATTAAGCACCGTGAGATCCGCAAACTGGCCGGCCTTAAAACTCCAATCGGGCGGCTTCGCGAATAAGAACGCCATGGTTTGCTCGGCCACATCGCGGCGCCCGAGCAGGCGAGCCTTAAAGGTCGTTGATAATTCCATCGTGCTCATCTTAATCCTCCTTAAAAATCGCCTGAAGCGCCTCACCCGTATCAGGCTGCTTGTAGCTGACAATCCTTCCCTCAGCGTTGCCGTATTCCGCTGCCGCAAGTACCGGAGTAATGTTGTCGCTCGGGTGGCAAGTCTCGCCCTTTGCAAGGTACGAGCCGTTGAAATCGAGATAGCGGACGAGCGCGCCGTTATACAACGCCGCGAGGTCCGGGCTGGTTTTGCCCCCTCCGGCCAGCGCGCACTTGCCCCGAGGACAGAATTCTCTGATATAGCCGCGAATCGCGGGCGTTGGGCCCCGGCCGAGCGCAGCCATCGCGCATCCGAGTGAATCGAGCAGCCGGATTTTGAGCTGATCAACCGTCTGCGATGACAAATTCCCGTAGTTAGCTTTAATTGCGAAATCCGCCAGTTCCTCTGTGCGGGTCATGACATCACCTCATCTTTCCTTGGCCCGCAGGTTGCTTCAAGCTGCTTGGCCAGAAGGCTCGCTCTTCTCTTTCGTCTCCGTCGGATAACCGGCGGCTTCCCACTCTTCAAAGCCGCCCAAGAGAGCATGAACATCCGTCCAGCCGTGGTAAAGGAACTTGACCGCCGCACGGGCGCTCGCCGATTCGTGCGGTCAGGTGCAGTAGGTCACAACCGGCCTGTTTTTGGGAACGGATTCGAGGTGCTGGTCCAGTTCACTGAGAGCGATCCGGATCGCGCCTTTGATTTTCCGCGCCGTCCGTTCCCACGGTCCTGGGTTTCGCACGTCAATGAACGCGATTTCTTCGCCTGAGTCCATCCGCCGTTTGACATCTTCTTTGGTTATCCGCAATGAGTCCGTCATCCATTCCCCCCTTAACAAATCCGCCTCAAATTCTGAAATGCACGTGCGCGGCTGCCAGTTGACGAGCCGCGCGCGCCAGATTCATCCGTCCGGCCGGCAAGCCGCGTTTCTCATCGGATGGGCTAGCCGAAGTTGGGAAAGACAGAAGCTTTTCTCTGATTCGTGCTCGTGCCCAGGCTACGTTGACCTCAGATCCCATGCGGGCGAGCGACCGCGTTAGCATGCGAGTGCCGAAATTGGCGAGCCGCTTCATCCCCTCCGTCACAGCAATCCAGAGGACCAGGACAATTAAAAGGGTAAGAAAGAAAAAGCCTACAATGGACACAACGGCAAGATCTTCCAACACTGAGTACATAGCTGAAATCTCCTTTTTCCCCACCGCTCAACCTCACTGAGACCCAGTGCAATATGCGTGCCAGACTTTTGGCCGGGTGAAGGCGTCGCGAGTGGTTGAAATTGCAGGATTACACCGCGGCCGTAATGGTAGCGCCGGAAGACGCAATGTACTTCCGGGCAAAAGTGACGATTTCTCGTCGTAGAAGTTGCGGAGCAGGGAAGCAGGTTTCGGGCGAATGGTGTTAGTTGGGACGAGGGAAGTGAGTGTGACGTTTGTCCGTATCCGCTGCCGGCTCGGGTCTCTAACTTGCGGCTAAGGGCTCCGACTGAGCCGCTCCACGGCTTTCTCTTGGTTGTCTGAGGCATTCGATGACGTGGTCGGCAATCTGAACGGGCGTGTGCCGTGGCAAAACACAATGCCGGACGTGATTTCGCTGCAGCTCATGAATCTCCTGAAGGGTCGGGTGGACGCTCTGAATGACCGCCACCTCGGTCCGGGTTGGAATTCTTCTCAACAGTCCCGCGAGCTCGCGCGGACTGGCATCTGGAAGATAGTCGCTCATCAGCAGCAGGTCGAACTTCTGGGAACTGACAAGGTCCGACGCCTCCCGCGCGCTCCAAGTGGTGGTCACATCGAACCCATACTCCTCAAGCAGGATCTGTTCCTGAATCAGTAACTCGCTGTCAAAATCGACAATCAGAATTCGTCTTCTGTCTCCGTTTGTCATCCCCTTGCCTCCGGACTTCAGCTTAGTATCCAAGCTTATTGAGCGCGTCAGACCGCCGGCGCGCCGCCGACCGGTGCGCCGGCGTGGACGCGCTTTTCCTCAGGCGGCCTGTGGCATCGCCATCTTGGAGTCAAGGAAAGCCTTGAGTGCTACGGCGTTGTTATGCTGGGCGTCATGAGAGCTGAACAGCAGAATCACATCGCCTTTCCTTGCCGCGTCAATGATGGGTATCCAGGCCTGAGGATTTTTCTCCAGCTCGGCAAAATAGCGGTGGCGAAATTCCTGCCACTTTCCCGGGTCGTGATTGAACCAGCGCCGCAGCCCCGGGCTCGGCGCAACATCCTTCAGCCAAGCCGTCATTTGGAGCGATTCTTTTCTGATGCCCCGCGGCCACAGCCGCTCCACCAGGAAGCACGGCGCTCCCGTACATTTTCCGCTTTCATAGACTCGTTTTAAGCTAATCATGATTTAATCCTCCTCTCGATAATTGTTCCGTTGTCTTTCTAAGCCTCCAGCTCACGGTTGGAAAGAACTGTTCGATTGTCTTTTCTCCCCTCATTTCACTGATTTCCGCGAAGGCTGCGGATGTAATAAACGATCTGCCAAATCTGGCGTTTCGTGTCAATGTTTGCGAAGCCCGGCATTCCAGTTAACCGGATACCGTTCGCAGCCACCCAATAGAGTTCTCGATCCGACAAGCCTTGCACGACCGGGGAGGCAAGGCTCACCGCCCGGGGATACATCGCCTGCCCGATCGGACTTGGCTTGAGCCCCGTAGGGCCATGGCAGGAGGCGCAAGCCATCCCATATAGAGCTTTGCCTTTGGAGACGTTTTCGGGGATCAGCGGAACATCGGCTGGCGGGATGTGTTTGGCGGCTCTGGCAATCAACCAATCACGCGCGCCGGTAGCCAGCCGCGTTTCCAACCGACCAGGCGCCGGAAGCGCGCTAATGTTTGCGTTGGCCAAGCCGTAAATCACAAGAACTAGAATCGCTATCGCAACAACCACCGCCACTCGACCCTTGCCCCGCATAGTGCGCTCCTTTTTCGATCGAACCGCCACCTCACCCAACCGTTCGCACCCCTTACCGGGCAGCCTCAATGTTCACCACGTGAATCGTCTTGCTCGTCCGATTATAGGTGCCGATCACCTTGACATTCTCTCCCGCAAACGCGCGCGGCTTTACCTGATTATCCAGCTTGTAGATGGTCTTCGTAGCAGAATCGTAAAGAACGAACTTCGAGCCTGCTTTCACACATGCAAGAGTGCAAGCCCTTGGTGTGTGCGTACCGGTCATCTTATACCCAGCATTGTGGCTTCCCATTGCAGCGCACGCGCTGTCCATAATCTGGCCGGTGAAAACGTGATTTGCAGCCAGCCCAGTAGCTGTCATTAGGAACGCGAGCAACGCTACCATCGTAAATTTCTTCATTGCCTTCCTCCTTGTTTGATTCTCCCATCAACTCTCGCCTGCTCTCTCCATTTTTCACCTTGGCAAGCAACATGCCAAACCACACCCCCACGGTTCACTGCCCTTAGTCTGTTGAAAATTCAGGAGATGGCCGAGGCAAATACGGGCGATCCCAGGCTGTGGCGGATGCATCGCAAGGCAGTCGCGCCACTGCTCGTCACTTATGACGACGGGGCAGCAGCGTGAGGGCCCTCTTCAAGGGCATTGCGCGAGATGCCTAACCGGCGCATTTTAGAGGCGAGCGTCGTGCGCTTCAGGCCCAGGCGCGCCGCAGCTCCGCGAGGTCCCCCGACAATCCAGTTCGTCTCGCGCAGGACGTGCAGAATGTGCTCGCGCTCGGCCGTGGCCAGCGATTGCGATGAGGGTTCAAGGCTGCGCTTCGGAGCGCCTGCTTCGAGCGGCGGGGCTTCGATCTCGGAGCCGCGGGACAGAATGACGGCGCGTTCAATATAATGTTCGAGCTCGCGAACGTTGCCAGGCCATGCGTACCCTTCAAGTGTCTTCAATAGTCGCAGGGGGACGGCTTCAACCTTCTTGCCAAACTGCCGGGAATATTTCTCGACAAAGGATCGAGCGAGCAGCGGAATATCTCCGGAACGCTCCCGAAGCGGCGGAACGATGATCGGAAATACGTTCAAGCGGTAGTAGAGGTCGCCGCGGAATCTTCCTTCTTCGACCATTTGCCGGAGATTTCGATTTGTGGCTGCAATAATGCGTACGTCCACCGTGATGGTCTGGGCGCTCCCCAGGCGTTCAAACTGTTTTTCCTGTAAGGCCCGGAGGAGTTTCGATTGAAGCTCCAGCGGGATGTCACCGACCTCGTCGAGAAAGAGCGTTCCCTGATGCGCAAGTTCGAGCCGCCCGATCTGCCGGCCCGCCGAGCCGGTGAAAGCTCCTTTCTCGTGGCCGAAGAGTTCGCTTTCAAAAAGCGTGGCAGGAACGGCGGAGCAGTTCAGCGTGACAAAGATCTTGTCATGGCGGCCACTCAGGCGGTGAATCGCTCGCGCAACCAATTCTTTTCCCGTGCCTGTCTCGCCCAGAATCAGAACTGCTGAATCCGTCGGGGCGACCTTCTCCACCTGGCTCAGAACATCCTTGATCGCTGAACTTTCACCGACGATGTCGTCGAAGTTCAGTCTTGTCCTGATTTCGTCTTCAAGATAGTCCTTCTCTTCGGCAAGCCTGTCTCGCATTGCAGTGAGCTGGCGGAAAGCCATCGCATTATCCAGAGCAATCGCAATCTGCTCCGCAAGCCGGGCGAGCGATTCGACGTCCTCATTCGTAAAAGCATCCTCACTGCGGCTTGCGAGGGTCAGCGTGCCCAACACGCGGTCATGCGCCATGAGCGGAATCCGGCAAGCGGACTGCACGCCTTGATGTACGAGCGTCTCGGAAATCTCCATGGGCTTGCCCTCTTCCCGAATGTGATTCAGGATGAGCGGCCTGCGCGCCTTGAAGGCCCAGCCGGCCGGCGAGTTCTCAACCGGAAGCAGGATTTCCTCGTGAATCATTTGTCCACCGGCGGCGGAGGGCAGCTCACGAACGCGCAATTTCCGCACCGCAGAGTCGTAAAGTGCGATGGAAGCATAATCATATTCTTTGACTCGGCGGAGGGACGCTGCAATCGCAGACAATAACTCCGCCGTCCCGCGCTGCATGACCAGTTGGTTTGCCGTTTCTAGCAGCAACGCTTCGCCGATGCGCTTTCGCTCCGTGATGTCCCGCGCTATCTTGACGAATCCCAGCAAATTGTTCTGATCGTCTTTGAGCGCCGTGAGAACGATGTTCGCCCAAAAGCGCGATCCGTCCTTGCGCAAGCGCCAGCCTTCCGTCTCTAGGCGTCCCTCGGCAGCGGCTATCCTTAACTCTTCTTCGGGCTTTCCCACCTCGATGTCTTCCGCCAGAAAGAAAATTGAAAAAGGCCGCCCGATGATCTCCTCAGCGGTGAAGCCCCTCATGTGTTCAGCGCCCTTATTCCAACTGGTGATCCGCCCTTCCGGATCGAGCATAAAGATGGCATAGTCCTTAACTTCTTCGACCAGCATGCTGAATCGCGCTTCGGTCTGGCGCAATGCTCGCTCGGCTCGCTTACGGCGAGTGATATCGCGGACTGTGACGACCAGCCTCGTCTCTTCGCCGTCTCTGAACGGCGCGAGGCTGATCTCTGCAGGGAATCGGGCGCCGTCCTTGCGCCGGGCCTCGAGTTCCAGGGTTTCAATCGGCCGCGGGTTCAGTTTGCCGGCGTGGTCGAGGAGCTCGGCGCACCGGTCGCAAAGCATCGCCGGGAGGCACACATCGGCGCGCCGGCCAATCAGCTCTGCCCGTGCGTAGCCGAACAACCGCTCTGCTGCGGCGTTCACAAGAAGAATCCGGCTGTCTCTGCCGAGGACAAGAACCGCATCGGGAATCCATTCGAGCGCGCCGGTCATGGGCGATTTGTCAGCCTTAAATCTGAACGAGTCCGTCAGCCTATTTTAACAGACCGTGTTTGTCAGCGACCAAGCCGAGGGTCAAAGGTTCTTCGTCAGGAATTCGTTAGAATTTCATTGCGTCTCAGCCGTGGCTGACTCCGGATGAAGAATCCGTTTAAGACCTGCAGCAGCGTGCCGATCTCAACCCCATCCGCGGCAGCAGCATCCCGCAAGCTCAGAGATCGAGGCGGATATTTGACCTGCGCCAAAGTTTTTAATCCAGCGTTTATCAGCAGACCGCGCGTTCGCGGAAAGCTGGTCACGAACCAGTAGAGAGGCAGGTTGGGACTTACGGAATCCGGCTCAAGCCAGGCCGGAGGCGATTGTCGAAGCGTAAGCGCCATGTTGGCCGCGAAAACAAGCACGGCGCTCAATTCGATGTATGCGGAAACAGGCAGAATGGACCAGATGGCAGCCCTGGGAGAAGACGTGTAAGCGATCGCTTCGCATGAAACGCGCAAGAGGCAACCGCCCGTAAGCAACCAAAGACTTGCAGCCATGAGGCGCGCACTGTAGAGCTCGCGCCCGCCGAGGAAAGCAGGCAACATACGAGGCGCAAGCGCAAAAATGAGCGTTGCAATGAAACCCACTGTGAGCGCGTGCCGCGAAGCGCCTCCAAGGCCGGTGATCTGCGGAAACACGTCCGCCACCACAGCGAGCGAGGTGGCAGCGATAAGCCACCCGTAGGAAATTTGAATAAAGAGCGGATATTGGCGGTAAACGTAAAGAAGTTTTGCCGGCCGCGCGGGACGATGAAATATCCGCAAGGCGGATACGGCCGCTAATGTCGTCGCCAGCGCCAGGGCGTCGGTAATCCAGAAGCGGAACGTGAAGGCGCTCAGGACGATCAAGGCGAGCGCTGGAGAAAGCCAGCGCGCGGCGCGATGATCGGGAGGCTTCAAGCCTAGAAAGATGGTCACGAAACGCGTGCTGTATCCCCACGCGAGCGGGACTACGAATCCCCATAACTCGGCAATCAGAAGCAAGTGGTCGAGTTCCGCAGGATAGACAGGAAGGGTTTGAGTCAAGCTGACGTAAATTGCGATGCCCAGGTTAATCGCTAACGCCAAACCAAGCCCTGCAAAACCCGCGATGCCAAGCCAAGATCCCAGATCGCTTGGAGCACGGCGCTCGGTTTTCCTCAACTTTTCGCGCGGGGGAAAGAGCAGAACCCGCTGCGCCAGGACGTAAGCGGCGAGCTCGAGCAGCGCCGATGCCACAAGGCCCAGCCGCCATTCGGCGGGCCGAACCCCGACCCACCATCGCCAGGCCACTCCGGCCGTCCATAATGCCCATACTGTCCAGACAGCGCCGAATTTCTTCAGGGTCCAGCCGCGGAACTTGGGCAGCGAGTAGAGCGAAATGCCGAGAATAAAACTGCCGACCCATCCGAGAAGCTGAGCCTGGCCGTGAGCCTGAATCCACGCCGTGCTGGCGCCGCCGGCCGAGCGATGTGACGCGATCTCCACCAGATTCCAAACGCCAAGAACCGTGCCGGGAAAGGCGAGAAACGCCAGCCCGCCCAAAATGAAAGCGGCCAGGGCACGCGCCGCCCGCCGTTCGGGCGCCGGGTCGGCGTAGTCCGCGCCGCTCAGGCGGTCCCGCTCGTAGGCACTCTTCCACGCTGCTGGGAGCTCGAGCGTCACGTTCGTCACTCTATTTCCCGGTTTCATCATTTCAATCCTAAAGGGCGCAAATGTATCATCCCCGGTTTTCAGAGTGGCTCATAGTATCTCTCACCGGCACACGCGCGGCAGACCGTACGCCCGCCCATGCGCACTTCGCGGTGAAAGCCTATGCCCTCGCCACACTGCTCGCAAATCACCCGCTGAAAATGGCTGCCCGGAAGATCCTGCGGCTGAATTCTGACCTTCACCCATTCAGCGTGACAGGGGTCCTCATCTGAATAAAAGTGATAGGCTCTGGCGAGCGCCTCCAGCCGGTCAATCCCGGGAAATTCGAGGCCGCTTTTTTCGTTCGCGGATTCGCGGGCTGCGACGCGGATGGCGCGTTCACTTGCCAAGTCAGCGAACGTTGCCGCCATCTTGCCCATATCCCTCAATTTCAAAGTGCGGTTCGCAAGCCGGCAGCCGGTCACGAGCTGGATTGCATCCGGCAGACAGCGATCAGTTTCAGTAATGACGACAAGCGACCTTTTGCGCTTATCGGGATCGGATATTTCGAGGCCCTTGAGCGCAACGAGGCACATCCGGATTGCGAGGATGATTCCAGGCCGGGGAGGGTGACCGTTCCTGGATGCGGCTTGGATGTATTCCTCAAGGCTTTTCATTGCACGCGGGCGGCAAGAAGCCCCAAAATCCTTCAACAACTGCCATCGAAGGGCGCCACGGAGCGCGCTACAGAGAGCTTATTCTCGAACATCGTCGTTGCCAGGGATGAGCAGGTCTATCGAACGGCCACGGGCGCTGGCGCTCCCAGCGCGCTTTGCCGATGCGTTTTCGAGAGATTCATGACGTGCCACAATCCAATGCCCCACCATGCCAGCGCGCTAAGCTCCAAAACGCCCGTGAGGCCAATCAGAGAATAGGCGGTCCCCGGGAGCCAGTCCGTCAGAATTTGGAGCAGCACGCGCCCCGCGCAACCGACGTTGAGAAGAACAAACGGCCCCCAAAGGGAACCAAGTTGGTTCGAGTCGATTCCAGCCAGTATTGGAACAACGCGGGACGAGACGCCAATAATCATTATGCTGATGAACCCTACTGCGAAGGCGTGAAGGTGCGCGCCCCAAAAGGCGTGCGAGAAACCCTGACCTGTCCAGACACCGTAAGGAATAAGGAAAGGCAGCATGAGCATGGCAATCAGCAGCCACACATATGCGGCGCGAATGAACTTCCAACTTCGGTCCGGCTGGGATGTAGGCGTGAAGATTCGCAATTGAATCACCAGCAACACGGCCCACGAGGCCATCAGAACGTAGGCGATCTCCAGCGGAACGGCCCATGCAACGTTGCCTGTGAGAAACAAAGCCATGTAGCTTACGACATCAACCAAGAGGCTGCCGTTCATCAGCCAGAAGATCAGCTTCTGGCGATCGTGCTTGGGCTTGCCAAGGCCATACACGACGGGCACAAACCGCTGGCTGACACCCGCAGTGATCAGAGCCGCAAAGCCAAACAATTGAATGTCACGCAGCGGCGCGTCCAGAAGCGCGGTGCGGAAAACGGTCTGCTGCAGATTCGCCGCTGTTGCTTCGGCAAAGAAAAATAATCCGTCGAAAATCGCCTGGACCAGAAACCACACGAGCGCCGCAATGATAAAGGTTTCGTACGGATTAGGCGGGGCAATGGATTGCCGCGAAGTCTTGAGAATGATCGTCATGAACAAAACGACGGCCGTCACTTCAGCGGCGATTGAAATGCCGCCCAAGCTCAGCGCCCACCCTCCGTGCTGAAGCATATCGGCTATAGCGCGCAGCAGGATTCCACCTAACATCAGAAAGAGCGTGAGATTCGCCAGCTCGGCTCGCCAAAGCGTCGTGTTCTTGAATCGCGGAAAAGACTGGTAGGCAAAGCCCATCACAAACAGTCCGACCCATCCGAAGATCATGGCGTGGGCATGAGCGTGAATGGCAGGCATGAGCGAGGGCTGGAGCAGCTCCTTGCCGAGCGAAATCTGCAAGAGAGAGATTACGCCCCACATCCCGCCCAGACTGAGCACGATGACAATTCCGGCCTTGAAAAAGCGGCGGTAGATGTAATCCGCCAGCGTCTCATGATAGACGTAAGGCTGTTGGGAAGATTGGCTGATCTCGGCATTTAAGTCTTCAAGAAGCGCCTCGAGGTTCGCCTCATGCACGCGGGCGAAAAACTCGAGAGACTCGGCTGGACCGTGCTCGCCACCACAGCCATGCAGACCGTGACGGTCAAAAATACTCCTGGCTGAAGGACAGATCCGTACGACCTCAGCAACACTCATTGATGACTCGATTTTCTTTGCCATATTTTTCCTGCCGGGCGCGTTGAATGCTCACTCGAATTCGGCCGGTGATTCCGCAGGGTCTCACCGCGCGGATGATTAACTCCTGTGCGTCACCCGACGATTCTGGCCGGCACGGCCAGATTAGGATCATCTATCAGGCGGCGACAATGACTTTTGTCACTCTCACTGTGACTTTAGTCATATCTGCCTGAGTCGCACCTGCTTCAATATGCCCAAAGCGGCGGGGAGGCGACGACGATGCCGGGAGCGACGGAAGTATTGAGGCAGGAACATCAGACTATTAAAGGCGCGCTCGGCTATGCGGAACGAATTGCCGCAAAGATCGATCACGGTGAGGAAGCGTCGTGCGACGGAGTTGCAAGGCTCATGGAGTTCATACACCTCTTTGTTGAGCGATGCCATCACAGCAAAGAAGAACAGATCCTGTTTCCATTGCTTGAGAAAAAAGGGATTCCTGCAGAAGGCGGGCCGCTCGGCGTGATGCTCTTGGAGCACGACCGGGCGCGGGGCCTGATTGAAGAAATGAGCGCGGCAGCCGGCAACGGCCTAGCGCCCGTCTCGGCGAAACGCTGGATGCAGGCGGCGTGGGATTACTCCGACCTCATGCACGATCATTTCTACAAGGAAGAAGAAATGCTGTTCAAGATGGCCGATCGTGTTCTCAGCCAGGAAGAGCAGACGGCTATTGCAGGCGCGTTCAATCTGCTAGACAGCGAAAAGATTGGTCCTGGGAAGCATGAACAGCTTCAGATGATGATGGAAGAACTGATCGGCCAGAGTGCGTAAGTGCGGACTTTCAGTGCGTCGTCCCGTCTGTTCTCTGTAATGACGCCCGCGGTTTTTTAGTCTTAGCCAGCAACTCGGATTAATTGGGAAAGGGGCATTATGAGTGCAGCAAACGAGGCGCCGCAAATCACTTCAACTCTTGATGTCCGGGACGTCGCGCACGCCGAACGGCATCCGCTCATCTACAAGACATACGACGCATTGAAATCCGGCCAGGCTTTTATCCTTGTTGTGGACCACGACCCCAAACCAGTCCTTTTTGAGCTTGATTTCGTCCAGAAAGGAAAATTCAATTATTCCTATCTCGAGCAAGGGCCGGAAGTCTGGCGAGTAAAAATGGCCAAGGTTTGATTCCAAAACTAAGAAAGCGAGGGCCGCTATGAATCTCATCACCCAGTTCCATACCGAGCACCGCCAGGTTGTCAATGCATTGATTGATTTGCGCCAGGCGATTACCGCGCGCGAAATCCAGCGCGTCCGGAGCATTCTGGCCGGGGCTGAAGATCTTGTCGGGCCGCACTTCAAATTCGAGGAGCTTTACCTTTACCCCGCACTCGAGCCCTTCTTTGGCGAAGCCTACGGCAAACAGCTTCTGAACGAGCATGACGGCGTTTTCCGAAGTATCCGAAAGATTGCGGAACTAGCGCAGAAGGCAGAGTGGAACGAAACGGACTACGCCTCGGCGTTGGCGAATCTGGAACTGATTTACGAACATCCGATCAGTTGCGACGGGCTCAGCCTTTGGATTGAAAGGCTTCCTGCGGAAAGCCAGGAAGAACTGTTTCAAATGATGCTCGCGGTGCGGAAGCAGGGCACTAAACTCTCCGAGTATTACCGCGAACGGCAGGCTGCCTGAGCAGCGTCCCGTGTCTGAGTTGACCGGCTTTCGGATAAGGTTCTTCAAAGGAGCGTTACGTTCATGAACGTGCGGCTTCAAGTTTTGAGCGCGGCTGAAGCGCGCGTCTCAGGATTGGAAGTGGCCGGCATTAAATCGAGGAAATTGCCTTTCACGAAAGCTGAAATGCTCGATGAGAAGAACCGCCTGATGCCGGTTTGCGGTTGAGCGCCGAGGAGTTAATGCGAATAGCGAGTATCTTCGCCATACCTCAACTAAAGCGACCCATTCCTAATAGGGACTTTGCCCACACCGCACCGCTCGCCCTGGAAGTCATGATGCGCAGCAATGCAGAACGGACGACTTAGGTCGTTGCCGAAACCACGCCATTGAATTCAAACTGAAAGTGTTTGCAAGCCAGGAGGAATCTCGATGGCATATGTGATTGCGGAACCTTGCATTGGAACGAAAGATACAGCGTGCGTTGACGTCTGCCCGGTGGATTGCATTCATCCTCGAAAAGACGAAATCGGGTTTGAAGACGCTGGGCAACTCTATATCGATCCTGACGAGTGCATTGATTGCGGAGCCTGCGTTCCAGTTTGCCCCGTGGCTGCCATTTTCCCGAAGGAAGATTTGCCGGAACGATGGGCCCACTTCGCGAAGGTGAACGCCGAGTATTATGAGAAGAAGGCTCAGTCCGGTCCGGACCAAAAGGTTGCTGTTTCGCAGGCCATATTAAAATGACAACCTGGTGAAACCGGTGCGGCGATCGAGGAAGGCTCCCCGGAGTTCGTTGGAGGTGAGCGGCGGCTTGAATTATTCTGCGGCATCTTCTCATGCGAAACGGATTGGTTTTTTCGAAGGCCGCTTCGAGCAGCCAGAGGTCTCGGTAACCTATAATCCGGCGAATTTCTTGCCTT
>JAKASG010000031.1:30377-32491 GCA_021828285.1 Acidobacteriota bacterium
GTCACTCGAACCTCAACATGACGCTTCTTTACGCGGATCCGGACGTCTCCGAGAGGCGCAAGGCTGTGGGTGAACTCGACGCCTTATTGTTGCCAACTGTTGCCAAGTTGCAAGAACGGTTGCGAGAGGCAAGGCCTAACTGATTGAAAGGATTGGCTGGGAGGCAGGGATTCGAACCCCGATACGCAGATCCAGAGTCTGCAGTCCTACCGTTAGACGACCTCCCAGAAATTCGCAATGTTATAGAAGTAAACGGAGCGCCCGCGGATTGTCAAGCACCTTGCATCAGGAGGGCAGGTCGAGAGCGATTGAGTCGAAGCAAAAGCCGAACTTTTTTAAAGCAGACTGAAATCGACTTCGACGGTGAGCTGAACGGGAACAGGCGCGCCATTCTTCATGCCGGGCTTGAATTTCCACATCTTGACCGTTTTCACGGCGCTCTCGTCAAGCCCGAGCCCCAGATGGCGAATGACCTGAACGCCCGTTACGTTGCCTTGGGCATCCACAGTGATCCAAAGAACCACCGCACCCTGGAGCTTGGCCATGCGCGCTTCGTTGGTATAAGGCGGCTCGGGTCTGTAGATGGCAATCGGCGCAGTCACATCGCCGCCGACCTGGTAATATCCGCCGCCAAAGCCCGCCTCATTGCCGGGGCCGGCGCCGCCGCCTTTGCCCGGCCCCACTCCCGTGCCGGTCCCACTCCCAATTCCGCCGCCGGTTCCAGGGCCGTTGGAGGGCATTCCCAGGACGCCGTTCGGGTCGCCCCAGGGTCCGTTCATGGCCATTTGAGGAAGCTTCATTTTCGGAGGGCCAAGCAAGGTCGGCTGCACGGGCAGCAAAGGATGCGGGATGAGAATGTGCGTGGTCGGCGGAGCGAGCTGCACTTTTGCGAACACAGGGAGCTTGCCTCTCGAAGCGGGCCGCGGCTCGCGAATACCTCCGCCACCGCCACCACCCGCCTTTTTCTCACTAGGAAGTGTAAGCGTCGGAGGAACAGGCATAGCCTCGGTGATTTCCACTTGCGGTTTTGGCGCCTGAAAAAGAAAGTGGATGTAAAAGGGCAGAATGATCGCCAGAATTCCAATGGCGTGGATGAGAACCGAATTGAGGAATGAAGCCGATTCCTGCTGATAATCCTGGAACACATCCTGCGGGTAGGCGCGCTTTTTGAAGGCGAGAACACCCGCGACTTCACCGAGCGCAAAACCAGTGACAGCTCCCAGAGGCGCCAACTCCGCCCTTATGCCAAACCAGAAGGCTGCGGCGCCCGCTGCCCCGCAAAGCGTCGCGACCATCGCGCGCTTCTCTTCCTGAACGTAATTGAAAGCTCCGATTGGGTCCTGCGGCTTGCGGAGCGCTTCGACCAGCGTATGCGGGAGGTCGAGGAACGAAGACCGCATTTCGAGAACCGGCAGCCGTGCTTCGCCCCGATAGTATTCTTTGGGGACGGTGACGCGCGGCGCTTGAAAGCGGTCGCGAAGGTCTCGCCAAAGACAGACCAATACGTTCGGGCTCTCGAGCATCGTCTTGCTGAAATCGAGTCCCGGAGTTTCTGGCCCGTGGACGCTTTCCTGACTTTCCCTCGGACGAATCTCAGTCGCCTGCATCTTTATTTGCTCGGACCCCGCCGAGCCGCGTTTCCAAGCGGCTCCACGCCTCCCCGAGTTCGATGTCCACGGCAAGGCGTGAGTTGTATCCGCGCGACGAACATCCCCTTAGCGAATCCCTCTGCAACCCGGCTGCAAAGTATCTTAGCATAGACTTGTGCGGCAACGGCTCACCTGAGTTGCCGATTGCTTGCGGGAGAATTCTCCTCGCCGGCTATCGCATTCCGGACCGGCCGATGCGCCGGGATTGGCGTTAAAAGGCGCAAATCCATGTTGCTCTTCATCGTGGCGCGATGGCGGCTCTGCGTTTCTGACTTCCACACGCAACGTGTCTTCTCGCTGCGGCCATGGAAGGGAAGGCACAGGCGGTAGCTCACATTCTGCGCTTGTCCCCTGGGGTGAGACAAACAGTTAAGGCACTGCTTGCCGTTCGCTGGAATCTGATTGTACTGCGAACGGCTTTTGTTGCAAGCTGAGCCCCGGCTGGTGAAGCGGAGGCCGGCTCTG
>JAKASG010000032.1 GCA_021828285.1 Acidobacteriota bacterium
CGTGCCTTCGTAAGTGAACACGGATTCGAGGTTGCACATGTGGCGGAAGACGGGGTACTCGTCGGCGACGCCGTTTGCGCCCAGAATATCGCGCGCGGCGCGGGCCACATCGAGCGCGATTTTGACGTTATTCCGCTTAAGCATGGAAACGTGAGCGTAATCGGCGCGGCCCCGGTCTTTGAGCCTTCCGAGGTGGAGAGCGAGCAACTGCGCTTTGGTGATTTCGGTGATCATCCCGGCGAACTTTTCCTGAATCATCTGATGGCTGGCGATGGGGCGGTCGTCAAACTGCTTGCGCGTTTTTGCGTATTCGAGCGCTTCGTTGTAGCACGCCATCGCCGCGCCGATCACGCCCCAGCCGATGCCATAGCGCGCCTGCGTGAGGCAGGAGAGCGGCGCTTTCAGGCCCATCGCCTTCGGGAGCATCGCGCTCGCCGGCACGCGAACGTCCTGGAGCGACAAACTCGATGTGACCGAAGCGCGCAGCGACCATTTGCCTTTGATATCTTTCGACGTGAAACCCGGCGCGCCCTTTTCAACGAGGAATCCCCGAATGCCGTCTTCCGCGCGCGCCCAGACGACGGCCACGTCCGCAATCGTGCCGTTCGTGATCCAGGTTTTTTCACCGCTCAGAACGTAATCCGCGCCGTCGCGGCGGGCGCGCGTCCTCATGCCGGCGGGGTTCGAGCCGAAATCCGGCTCCGTCAAGCCGAAGCAGCCGATGACTTTCCCTTGCTGGAGCGCGGGCAGCCATTTCTGCTTCTGCTCCTCGCTGCCGAATTCATGGATCGGATACATCACAAGCGCGCCTTGAACGCTCGCGAAGCTGCGCAGGCCGCTGTCGCCGCGCTCGAGCTCCTGCATAATCAAGCCGTACTCGACGTTCGACATTTCCGCGCAACCGTAGCCCTTCAGGTTCGCGCCCAGAAATCCGAGTTCCGCCATCGGCGCCACCAGATGCATCGGAAACTTCGCCTCGCGGTTCCATTGCTCGATGTGCGGAATCACTTCTTTCTCGACAAACTCGCGCACCGTCCGGCGCACCAGCTTCTCCTGATCGCTCAGGAGCGAATCAATTTCCATGAAATCCACGCCGCGAAATGCAACCATTGCTTTATCTCCATTCGACGGATTGATTCACCGAGTCATTGTACCAATGAAACCGCCGCGCGTCGCCATGGGCGGGCCGTAGGGCGCGGGCTGCGGACGGCGGGCTGCGGCAGACAATGGGCGGCAAACTTCGGCCTCACTTGGCGCGATCGAGGCTGCGTGCATTCGCAAAGCGACACCCGTATAATCGAACTGCCATGGACGAACGAACGCGGCTGACCGCGATGGTGAAAGCGGCGGGTTGAGCGGCGAAGTTGAGTCCAAGTATTTTGGACTCCGTGCTCTCAAAGCTGCCGAAGCAAACCGACCCGAACGTCTTGATCGGCTTCGACACAGCCGACGACGCCGGAGTGTATCGTCTCACGGACGACCTGGCGCTCGTGCAGACGGTGGATTTCTTCACGCCGATCGTGGACGATCCCTTCACTTTCGGCCAAATTGCGGCGGCGAATTCGCTGAGCGATATTTACGCGATGGGCGGGCGGCCGATATCGGCGCTTTCGATTGTCGGCTTTCCCAATTCGGGGACCGACGTGCGCATCCTCGAAAGAATCCTTCGGGGCGGGCTCGCGAAAATGCAGGAGGCCGGCTGCGCGGTGATCGGCGGGCATTCGATCGGCGATGAAGAAATGAAATTCGGTTACGCTGTGACGGGCGTCATCCATCCGAAACGGATTCTCGCGAATTCCGGCGCGCGCGCGGGCGACCGCCTGATCCTCTCGAAGCGCATTGGGACGGGCGTGATTTCAACCGCCGTGAAGCAAGGAGCAGCGAGCGAGGAGTCGGTGAACGCTTCGATCGCTTCGATGAGCGCGCTCAATCGGGCGGCGGGCGAAGCGGCGCTCGAGTTCGAAGTCCACGCGGCGACGGACGTCACAGGCTTCGGATTGCTTGGCCACGCGAGGGAAATGGCCGCGGCAAGCCGAGTGAGCTTGACGCTCGATCATCGGCAGGTGGATTTTCTGCCGGGCGCGCTCGAAGATTCCCGGCGCGGCTTTCTGCCCGGCGGCTTGAATCGCAACATCGAGTTTTTGAGCGGGTGCGTCGAGTTCGCGGAGGGTATTGCGGAAGAGGTCCGCAATTTGCTCTTCGATCCGCAGACGTCGGGAGGGTTGCTGCTCTCCGCGGCCGCCGGCGATGCGCCGCGATTGCTCGAGCGCCTGGCCGAGCGCGGAGTTTTCGCGAAGGCGGTCGGCGAAGTGATACCCAAAACGTCGCCGCTCCTTCGAGTGCTTTGAAGATCAGTCACAGCGCTGGATCCCATTTCAAGGAAAGAATTATGGCGGAAGAGACCAGTGTGAGGCCCGCGCGCGGGAAAGCCGGCATCTCTCGAAAGCGAGACATTCGCAGCTCAGCGCCGGACGCCGCTCCAAGTCCCGAAAGCAATTGATGATCACGATTATTAATCCCAAAGACGACCAGCACCTCGCCGCGATTCGCGCGCTCTTTGAGCAATATGCGGAATCCCTCGGAGTGGATTTGAGCTTCCAGCACTTTGAAGAAGAATTGGCGGGCCTTCCCGGAGCTTATGCTCCTCCGGACGGCCGCCTTTACCTGGCCATGGATGGAAAGCGCGCCGCGGGATGCGCGGGGCTGAGAAAAATGGGGGAAGGCGTTTGCGAACTGAAGCGGCTTTACGTTCACCCGCTTTCTCGCGGACAAGGCATTGGACGGCAACTGGTGCTTGCCGCGATCACCGACGCGCACGCCATCGGCTACCACAAGATGCGCCTCGATAGCCTCCCCTCGATGCGCCGCGCGCTCGCGCTTTACCGCGCGCTGGGCTTCAAGCCGATTGAGCCTTATTACGACAACCCGGTTGCGGGCGCCGCATTTCTCGAGTTGAAGCTCGACTGAGCTTCGAAAATCCAGTTCGCCCGCTTTGATTCCCTCAATGCCGTCCGGTATTTACTGAGCGGCTTGGCTTTGCTGGTAGGCGATGCGCAGCGCGCCGACGTAGTGGTCGGCTTCGCGAGTGGGTTTGGGAATGCGCAAACCGTCGAGGCATTGTTTGGCCAATTTGAGGGTGGTGGGGAGCGAAACGCGATGGCCCTGTGTAACGTATATGGGTTTCACGCCCTCGCGCGAGCGCAGGACCATTCCAACGGTTTCTCCACGGAAGGTGAGCGGCACGGCGGCGCCGGCTTTGTTCGAGAGGGCGCGATGCTCGCCGACGAGCAATGATTTCGCGCAGCCGATGACCGGCTTATCGAGCAGAACGCCGATGTGGCAGGCGATTCCAAAGCGCCGCGGATGGGCGAGTCCGTGGCCATCAATCAGAATCAAGTCGGGTGCAGTCTTGAGGCGAGCGAACGCCGCAAGCAGCAGTGGGCTTTCCCGAAATGAGAGCAAGCCGGGAATATAGGGAAAGCGAAGCGCTCCCTGCACGCTGACTCGCTCGATTTCAAAAAGCTCCGGGAATCGGTAAAGGACGACGCCGGCGAAGGCAGCGTGCGTGGAAGGATCGAAGGCAATGTCCGCGCCCGCAACCGTTTCGAGCCGCCCGATCCGGTCAACGAGGATCACACGCTTCGCCCAGCGCTTCTGCAGGACAATCGCCTGGCGCGGAGAAACGTTCCACCGAATCTTGGGCTTCGCAATCACGGACCGCCTGGGGCGGGCGCTGGCACCGGGATAATCCCGGAGCGGGCAGCCTGCATCCAAGAAAACAGGCATGATATACTGTTCCAGGTCAATACCGGCAAGAAAAGCCCCCTGAAGGAGCTGGGCATCGAATGACAAACCGTGTTCGCGTTTTCCTGATCGGAATTTCCTCGTTTCTCCTGCTTTATGTCTTCTTCGGGGGAGTTCTTGCCCACACGGCGAGCAACAATGACAGCACCTACCGCGACCTTGGCGTCTATAGCGAGGTGCTTTCGCGCATCCAGCAAGAGTACGTCACGACTCCGAACCTCAAGAAAGTGACCAACGGAGCGATTCGCGGCTTGCTCCAGTCGCTCGATCCGTACAGCACCTATCTCACTCCTAAAGAATACCAGGATTATGAACAGCATCCCGAAGCGGGACCCGGAAAACTGGGCATCTTCCTTTCCGAGCGGTCGGGCTTTGCGACCATCGTGGATGTTTTGCCCGGCAGCCCGGCGGCGAAAGCCGGGATTGAAACGGGCGATCTGCTCGACACCGTGAATGGGCGGCCCGTTCGGGAAGCTTCCGTCGTGCAAATTGACCGCGAGCTATCGGGTCTCATCGGATCGACGGTCAAAATCGGCATTATCCATCAGGCGCGCGGCGAGCCGCGCATCCTTACGCTCGAACGTTTGGCGCTTTCTTATCCGGCGCCAGCGGCGAAGCTCATCGAAGGCCATACCGCTTACATCCATCCCGTAACGTTCAATAAAGGGATGGCGGCTGAAATCCAGGGGGAGCTCTCGCAATTGATTGCCGGGGGCGCGACGCGTGCGGTTCTCGACCTGAGAAATTGCGCGGGCGGACACGTGAGCGAAGCCGAAAAGACGGCTGACTTATTCCTCGACCATGGGCTGATCGCTTACCTTTCCGGCCAGCAATTCCCGCGGCAGAACATCAACGCGCAGCCGGTCAGCCACCCGTTCACGCTGCCCGTCGCGGTACTCATCAATCAGGCCACCGCCGGCCCGGCGGAAATTGTCGCCGGCGCGATTCAGGCGAATAACCGCGGCAAAGTCGTCGGCGCCAGGAGCTTCGGCGTAGGGGTTTATCAAAAGCTGATTCCTGTGGGCGACGGCTCCGCGCTGCTGCTTTCCGTGGCGAAGTATTACACGCCCGCCGGACGGGCGATTCAAGGCGAGGGCATCGAGCCCAATGTGGTTGAGGATCGAGGGCCGGAATTCGTTCCGGCGTCAGCGAAAACGCCTTCGGGCGAAGCCGCGAAGCCGGATGTCCAGAACGATCCTCAACTCAAGAAGGCTCTCGAAATTCTGGATCAAAATTCAGCGCCTGCCAAAGCCGCTTGAACGGTGGCTCAAAGCAAACCACAGCGCCCACGCCGCCGCTCGCGGCATCCTCGCTCACGGCCGCTGCCGCGTCACAGCGGACTCATCCTTCTCGCCGCAGTCGCATTCTCGCTTGCAGCCGCTGTAGCGATCTATCTTCACCACAATCGGCCGCGTACGCGCGTCGTCGTTTTGCCACCCGTCCACTGGCGGGAGGAAACTCTGCGGCTCGGCCGCGCCGTTGAGATTGCGGGCGGCAACGGCGTTTGGGTCAAGGGAAACACGGAAGGAATTTTCCCTCCGCGGCATCGGGACACTCTCATCGAAGCGCTCGCCGAACCTTCCGTCTTCGCCGCGGCCGAGCGGGCCTTCCGCCGGGAAGTCCATCGCGACGGGCTTCAATTGCGCGTGACCCGGGAAAATAAGCGCGCGCCGGGCGCTTCGCTGCTCATGGAACTCAGCAACGGCCGCGAGCGCGAAGGCCGCTGGCGGCTGCGGGAGGTCTCGGAAATCCGCCGCGCCGCGATCGTGATGGATGATTTGGGGCAGGATCTCGAACCGGTGCGAAAGCTGCTCACGTTCCCCTATCCGCTGACGTTTTCCATCATGCCTCATCTTCGCTATTCCCGCGAAACGGCGGAGATGGCTTTCCACGCGGGCCGCGCTATCATCCTGCACATGCCGATGGAAGCCGATGACTTCAGCGACCACCCCGTTGGGCGTTATGGGCTTGCCGTCGGGATGCCTGAAAGTAAAGTTGCGAGCGTACTAGCCAGCGACCTGGGCTCCGTGCCTTACGCGGCAGGCGTGAACAACCACATGGGCTCGAAGGCGACGTCGGATTTGGCGCTGATGCGCGAACTGATGCCGCTTCTTGCCCGCCGCAAGCTGTTCTTTATTGATAGCCGGACCTCCGGCGCGAGCGTGGCGCTTGAAGCGGCGCGCCGCGCGGGCGTTCCCGCCTTCTTTCGCTCGGTCTTCCTCGACGACCGCCAAAACGTCGCCTACACGCTCGGCCAACTGCGGCTTTTTCGCCGCGTGGTCGAGCGGCAGGGCATCGCGCTCGCCATCGGCCATCCGCATCCATCCACGCTGGCCGCGCTCGCGGAGTTTCTTCCTGAATTTGCGAAGGCTGATATCGAGCTCGTGCCCGCATCGCTCGTGGTCCAATTGCCGCAAGCCGCCCGCCTCACACCGGAGTAGACATCACGCGGCGCGCTGAGAAGCCCTTCCGGCTCGCGATCCTGATGCTCGCGCCTTTTATCGGGGGAACCGATGCGGCGCCTCCGCTGAGCGAATCCGCTTGCTCACGCCTTGTGTGCTTTGCCCTGGCTTGCGACGGCTTCCATGGCCTCTTTGACGCGCTCCGGGTCGCCGAGATAATAGTGCTTGAGCGGCTTCAATTGATCGTCCAGCTCGTAGACGAGCGGCACGCCCGTGGGAATATTCAGCCCGACGATCTCAGCGTCAGGCACGTTGTCAAGAAACTTCACAAGCGCGCGAAGACTGTTTCCGTGCGCGGCGATCAGCACGCGCACGCCGGAGCGCATGGCGGGGGCGATCGCTTCGTTCCAGCACGGCAGGAAGCGCGCCACGGTATCTTTCAGACATTCGGTGAGCGGGAGCTCCTCTTTCGAAAGGCCGCGATAACGCGCGTCGTGACCCGGATAGCGCGCGTCCGAGGGATCGAGCGCGGGCGGGCGAACGTCGTAACTCCGCCGCCAAAGCTCGACCTGCGCGTCGCCGAACTTCTCCGCCGTCTGGGCCTTGTTCAAGCCCTGAAGCGCGCCGTAGTGCCGCTCGTTCAGCCGCCAGTCGCGCACCACGGGAATCCACATCAGGTCCATTTCATCGAGCGCAATCCAGAGCGTGCGAATGGCGCGCTTCAAAACCGATGTGAAGGCGACGTCGAACGTGTAGCCCTGCGCCTTGAGCGCGCGTCCCGCTTCGTGCGCTTCCTCGAAGCCTTTCTCCGACAAGTCCACGTCCGTCCAGCCGGTAAAGAGATTTTCCTTGTTCCAAACGCTTTCTCCATGGCGCAAAAGAACCAGCTTACGCATTTTCAATACCCTTCCTTCGCTGAGCGCGCAATTTTCCCGCGCCTGATTCCAATTTACCACCGTTCGCCGCCGCAGGATGAGCGCGCGCCGGTTGCGGGCGAAGGCGGCGATGGGATACGATGACGGGCGCGATGGTTTCGAATCACAAATCACACATCGCGAAACATCACTTCTATGATTCCACGCTACACGCGGCCGGAAATGGGCCGCATCTGGACGGACGAAAATAAACTCGCGCAGTGGCTGGCCGTCGAAATCGCCGCCGCGGAAGCCGAAGCGGAAGCCGGCCTGATTCCGAAAAGCGCCGCGCGCGCGATTCGCCGCAAAGCGAAGTTCGACGTGGCGCGCATTCTCGAAATCGAAAAGCAGGTGAAGCACGACGTCATCGCCTTCACGACGAACGTCGCCGAGCACGTGGGCCGCGAAGCGCGCTATCTCCATTTCGGGCTCACCTCGAACGACGTGGTGGATACGGGGCAGGCGCTGCAGATTCGCGCGGCGTCGGAGCTGCTCCTCTCCGGACTCGCGCGGCTCAGCCGCGTCCTCCGGAAGCGCGCCTTCGAATTCAAGCACACGCCGATGATCGGCCGCACACACGGCATCCACGCCGAGCCAATCACCTTCGGGCTGAAGCTCGCGATTTTCAATTCGGAAAACGAGCGGAACAACTCGCGCCTGCGCGCCGCGGCGGCCGAACTCGCCGTCGGCAAGATCTCCGGGGCCGTCGGCACTTACGCGCACTTGAGCCCGGCCGTCGAAAAGAAAATTCTGGCGCGGCTCGGCCTTCGCCCTGAGCCCGTCTCATCGCAGGTGATCTCGCGTGACCGGCATGCGCATTATCTCGCGACACTCGCCGTCATCGCGGCGTCGCTCGAGAAGATCGCGCTTGAAATCCGCGGCTTGCAGCGCACCGAGGTGCGCGAGGTGGAGGAGTATTTTGCCGCCGGACAAAAAGGCTCCTCCGCCATGCCGCACAAGCGCAATCCCGTCACGGCCGAGCAGATTTGCGGGCTCGCGCGCCTTGTGCGGGCGAACGCGCAGGCCGCGCTTGAAAACGTCGCGCTCTGGCACGAACGCGATATCTCGCATTCTTCCGTCGAGCGCATCATCCTGCCGGATTCAACCATTCTGCTCGATTACATGCTCGACCGCACCGCAACGCTCGTCGAGAAAATGTTCGTCTATCCCGAGCGCATGAAGGAAAACCTGAACCTGACTCGCGGCCTGATTTTTTCAGGGCAGCTTCTGCTCGATCTTGCTGACCATGGCGCTTCGCGCGAAGAGGCTTACGGCTGGGTGCAGCGCAACGCCCTGCGCGTCTGGGGAACTCGCGACGACTTCAAGACACTCGTCGAGCGTGATGCCGACATCTGCAGATTCCTTTCTCCTAAAGAAATCGCCGCCGTCTTCAACGTCGAACGGTATCTGAAGCACGTGGACGAGATTTTCCGTCGAGTGTTTGGAAGGAATTAGCGCGTTGGCGCGCGGGCCGGTCCGTGGAGTTCCGGTGGGTGGGCCTGGGTAGAGTTGAACTACCGACCTCACCCTTATCAGTTGGCATAAAGCCGATTACATCACATTGCGATATATTTAGATTGGCCGCTATTCATGCGGGGACGGCGAAGCTCTGGCGCTTTCCTAGATGGTGACGCATTGCGACGGTTTTTGATCGAGGGTCACACCAAAAACCACACCAACTTTTCATGCCCTATGTTGGTGCAACTGGCTATTCGATTTTGGCCCCCCGGAAATGACCATACGTCGTCTTACCACTCACTGATGCTCTCTCGGACAAATTTTAATTTTTGGATTTCGTTGTGTGCGCGGTTTTTGGACTTCGGCAGATTGCCTTGGCCGCTTTCTCCAAGTGCGCCCTGGGGCGATTCTGCGAAGTGGCGGGGCATTTAACGTGAGGAAGTGAGGGAAAGGTTTGCTAATAAAGTGTCACAAAGTGTCCGAGCTTGGTGGGCAACCGATGCTGGGGCGCGTGTTGGTACCGATTTTCCCGGTATGGTCTCTCGAACCGGGCGCTTCGCGCGCGAGAGCATATGTGTTTACGCGCCCACTTCGATGAATCGCCCGGCGGCGTCCGCGATGCCTTTCGGGGCTAAGCTACGGCGGATTGGATTGGCTGGACTTCATGCTCAACTTTGGCTTGCTCCCGGTCACGCGCTTTCTCCAGGTCGTGTCGCGTCTGAAGATTGAGCCAAAACTCCGGGGTAGTCCCCAACAGCCTGCCCAGGCGGAGCGCCGTATCGCTCGTGATGGCGCGGCGCTCATGGACAATCTCGGCAACCCGCGTCACCGGCACGCGCAGACCAAGCGCCAGCCGGTTCATGCTCAGCCCAAGCGGCTTCATGAACTCTTCGCGGAGAACCTCGCCGGGATGAACCGGCTTCAGTTTTGCGGCCATATTCTTTAATTCTCCTCTAGTGGTAGTCCGTGATTTCGACCTTCGAGGCATTGCCATCCCGCCAGACGAAACAGACGCGCCATTGGTCATTGATTCGAACGCTGTACTGCCCCGTGCGGTCTCCGCGCAGCGTTTCGAGCCGATTGCCTGGCGGTACAGCCAAATCCCGCAGCTCCTTAGCCGCATCCAGCATCGCCAGCTTCCGTAGCGCCGCCCGCTCGATGGATTGGAAGCGTCTTACTCTCTCGCGGTTAAAAAGGCGCTCCGTCTCTTTCGAGCGGAACGATTGAATCACACTCCAAGAGTATCACGCCATGCGTTAAATGTCACGCGTTAGATCGCACTCTAGAGAGAGCACCCCTTAGAAGATCGAGAACTGTTTCGGGTGCATTCTGGCCGCCATCAATGACTTGCGGAGGGTCTTGCAGCAAAATCCGCATGGCCTTGCGGCAAAAACCGCCGGGCGCTATCAGCTCATCAGGCGGGACAAACTGCGAAAGAACGGAGGGAAATGAATCATGTTGTACCGTAGAGGCAAAAAAGGAATCTGGTGTTACACCTTTGAATTTGGCGGAAAGCGCGTCCATGAATCGAGCAAGAGCACGTCCAAAACGGTTGCGCGGGAAGCCGAGCGGAGCCGCCGAAGGCAGCTTGAGCAGTCCTGGAATCAGATCACCAAGCGGACGTTGCTGCCGTCATTTGAGCGGGCCGCCTTGGATGCTATCGCTCAGGCTCCCAATCCGGCCATTTTGGGGGCAGGGTCACACCAAATTCCACACCAATTCGCGGAGAGCGAAAACCGACGGGCTGCTAACCTACAGAATTGATTGGTAGGCCTGGGTAGAGTTGAACTGCCGACCTCACCCTTATCAGTTGGCATAAAGGCGATTACGTCACATTGCGATAGATTTATATTGGCCGCTATTCATGCGGGTGCGGCGAAGCTCTGGCGCTTTCCTCGATGGTGACCGATTGCGACGGTTTTTGATCGAGGGTCACACCAAAAACCACACCAAAGTGTCAGCCCTGTTTTAGAGCAACGCTATATTCGCTATTGGCCCCCGGGCTCCGCAGAAACAGCCATACACGGTCTTTCCACCCGCTGGTGCGCTCTCACATATTTTTCGATTTTCAAATTTCGGCACGGGGGATCGCATTGCCGGGTTCCTCCCGGCGCGCCCGAGGCCGACACGCCCGACGGCGACACGGTCGGCGATGTTGAAATAAGTTTCGAGGGCGTTGCGGTATTCTTTAGCGAAGAGCACAAAGGCCGCGCCAGAGGTTGCCGTCCGGCCGCGATACACAAATATATTTGATTGTGGTGTATAATCGCATCATGAGTCGAACGAATATTGAGATTGACGATAGATTGATTCGCCGCGCGAAGCGATTGAGCGGATTGAAAACTAAAAGGGCGGTCGTCCGCAAGGCGCTTGAAACCTTCGTGCGCACCGAAGGCCGTAAAGGGATTCTTCGCTTTTTCGGTACTGGCATTTGGAAGGGCGATTTGAAAGCCATGCGCCGGAGCCGCGTCCGTTGAGCGAGCCGGGGCCGATCCTGGTAGACACTTCGGTTTGGATTGACGCTCTAAGCCCTCGGCCAGGGCCCGCGGGCGAGGAGTTACGCCGCCTCATCGCCGATGTGGAGCCCGTGGTTCTGACGGGGATTATTGTCACCGAGGTCTTGCAAGGGTTGTTCCGAGATGCGGACGCGGTTGAGAGTCATCTCACACAGTGGGACCTTCTTGAGCCGCAAGGGTTCGGGGCTTACTTGCGAGCGGCGAGGCTATGGCGAATGGGGCGTTCGCGCGGCTTGACGCTGACGACCGTGGATGCTCTGATCGCATCGCTGGCCATGGATTACGGAGCGCAGCTTTTCACCCTGGACGAAGATTTCGTGAGGTTGGCCAAAGTGACGCCTCTCGAACTGTATCGGGCAAGCTTAGCGGCTTGAAATCACGCTTCACTCTCAGGCGCTTTTCTACAGCCGATTAATGACGCTCGCCAAATATCCGGCGCCAAAACCATTATCAATATTGACGGCGGCGACGTTCGAGGCGCAGCTATTGAGCATCCCGAGCAGCGCGGCGATGCCCTTGAAGCTTGTGCCGTAGCCGATGCTCGTGGGCACAGCGACGCCGGGCGCGGCGACCATGCCGGCGACAACGCTCGGCAGCGCGCCTTCCATTCCCGCCACGACGATCACCACGCGGGCGTGGCGCAAGGCCCGGCTTGCGCTCAAAATGCGGTGGATGCTGGCGACGCCGGCGTCGTAAATCGGCTGGACACGATTACCCATCACTTCCGCGGCGACGAGCCCCTCTTCCGCCACCCGAATGTCAGATGTTCCCGCGCTCTCCACCAGCACCGTTCCTTTGCCGCGAATTTTGCGGTCGCGGCTGACGCGACGCCATGCCGTTCTGTGCAAGCAGGCTAAGGGCGCGCGCCCGCTGGAGGTGCTGCTCAGAATGTACGTGCAGAAGGCTATGGAGTTCCGGTTGGTGGGCCTGGGTAGAGTTGAACTACCGACCTCACCCTTATCAGGGGTGCGCTCTAGCCACCTGAGCTACAGGCCCGTGAGGAAATCCTCAGGGCGGGCGAAAAATAGGGCGCCGCGCTTCGGAGGAATTTCCAGTATAGGCGGGGAGGCTTCATGCGCGCAAGCGGTTTGCGAGGGATTCTGAGAGGGTCGCCGAGCGTCGGCAGGCCGAAGCGCGTGGCTGGCCCTTGCCTTTGCCAGCGAACACGAGTACGCTATTTTCCGCTCGGACCGCAATTCATATTGGAAGGTCCAAGTCAATTCATTGATGAGAGGGAACAATTCCGTGAAGAACATCGGGCCAAGGTTTTTCATGGGTTCGCTCGCGGCGCTCGGCGCCGCCGCGAAATCGGGCCTGGCTTTGGCGCAGGGCGGGCCGGGCGGCGGCCCGGAGAAGGCTACAAGTTTCACTCGCCCCGCTGGCACGGCAATACGGTCCTGCTGAACGGGTCGCGCACCGACGTGCTTTCCATCGCTCCCGCGCAAATCCTGAGGGTGGATATGCAGCGCGACAATCCGGGGATTTGGCTCTACCATTGCCACGTCTCCGACCACATGACCATGGGGATGAGTTCGCGTTATCAGGTGCTTGCCTGAACCTGGCGAAACATGAAGCCGGGATCGGGCCGAGGAGGATGCGATGCGAAAATATGAGGCGATGGGACGTTCCGTCCTGCGGATCGTGATTGGCTTCACATTCACGTGCCACGGATTGCAAAAACTCTTCGGCCTTTTCGGCGGTGTGGGGCCGCACGGAGCGCACGTGAGTTACTTTTCTCTCTTCGGCCTTGCCGGATTGCTCGAAACCATCGGCGGGCCGCTGATACTCGCCGGGCTTTTCACTTCGCCCGTGGCGTTCGTTTTGTGCGGCGAAATGGCCGTGGCGTACTTCATGGTAAACTTCCCCCACGGCTTTTGGCCCATTCGAAACGGCGGCGAGTTGCCAGTGCTCTACTGCTTTATCTTCCTTTACCTCTTCACGGCCGGCGGCGGGCCTTTGAGCCTGGATCACCTTATTCGAAAGAAGTCTGCTTGACTCCCCGGGGGGTTGCGGCCGGCTGATCGCGATGCGTCAAGGTTTCACCACGTAGCGGACATTCATGCCCATCTCATTATGGAAAGCAATGTGGCAGTGGAACAGCCAAACGCCCACGTCGTCCGGAATCATACCGGCAACCACCATTTGCATGGGGGCGACTGAAGCGACATCTGTGCGCATTCCGCCGATCAGCACAGTGTTCCCATGCCAGTGCGTCGTGTGGAAATCGAAATCGTTCAGCCCCCCCATGATATACCACCGCACGCGTTCGCCCTTGCGCACGGTCAGATAGCGGAGCGGCATGCTGCTATAGGAGTAACCGTTGATGGAAAACGTGACGAAGTAAGGGTAAGTCACGGTTGTGCTGAAGGGCGTGAGCGGCGTGGGCACGGCATGGTCGGTTTCAATCGTCGGCAGGTTATGCTTCACGTACCAACTGTCCTCTTCATGCACCTGGGCAAACCACATGACGAATTCACGGTCCACGCCTTTTGGCGTCCCATCGGGCTTGGATTCACCGCGCCGCGCGATGATGATTGGTCCGACCAAACCGCTGTTGAAATCACGCTCTTCATTGACGTGCGAGTGATACATCCACAAGATCGAGTCCGGATCGTTAGGTCCCGGCCCGGCGCGCTCCGGAACCTTCCAGGTGTACGCATAAGTGCCGCCGGGCGGCACAGAGTCGCCAGGATGAACCACCGAGTGGCCGTCCCAGTAAGGCGCGCCTTCGTTCTCTCTCGTGTAGAAAAATCCGTGCGGATGGATGGAGGCGGGGAAGCTGCAGTTATTGCGGAAGACCACGCGAATGGTGTCGCCGACTTCGGCGCGAATAAGGGGGCCCAGCATGCCGAGATGTTGCCACCGCGGCGGGCGCGGCTTCAGCGTCTTGAACGCGCTGTCGGCGTATTCCCGATCGCCGAGGGCGCTGACTCGTCACAGAATCGCGGGATCGCGGCTGCACGCGCCTGAAGAGGACGCTGATACCCATGGGATTAACCAAGCAGGCCGCCATTGCACGCATTCGCGAGGCCGGACTGATTCCGATCGTTCGCACTTCCTCTTCGGGTCACGCGCTGGTCGCCGCCGAAGCGATTGACGAAGCGGGCATCGGGATTGCGGAAATCACGATGACTGTGCCGAATGCTCTTCGCGTGCTCGAGGAGTTAGCCGAGCGATTCGGTTCGCGGGTGCTGCTCGGCGCCGGAACGGTGCTCGACGCGGAGAAAGCTGAAGCGGCAATCGCGGCGGGTGCGGAATTTATCGTGTCGCCTTGCCTTGAGCCGGCGGTGATGGAGGCGGCAGCGCGCCACGGGAAACCTGCGATGCCCGGCGCACTCACTCCAACGGAAGTTGTGGCCGCGTGGCGGTCGGGAGCGGACTTCATCAAAATCTTTCCCTGCGGCCCCGTCGGCGGCCCGCGTTACATCAAGGCGCTGCGAGGGCCCTTCCCTGATCTGCCGCTCGTTCCCACGGGCGGCGTCAGCCGGGAGACTGCGCCGCAATTCATCGAAGCCGGCGCCGTCGCGGTTGCCGCGGGAAGCGAGCTGATTGATCCGCGCGCGCTCGCCGCCGGCGACACGGCGACCATTGCTTCGACCGCCCGCAAATATCTGGAGGCGATTCAGGCCGCGCGGGCGCGGATGGCGGCGCCATCGCGATGAACCAGAACTTCCTGGGCATTCTTCTCGTCATCGCAATCCTCGCCGGGAGCGCGATCCTCACTCAAATCTTCGCGCGATGGATGTACCTGGTCTGTCCGAAGTGCCGGACGCTCAATGCGCGGCGGCGCGTCCAGTGCCGGCAATGCGGGCATCCGCTCCGGCCCGAAAAACCCGCGGAAAATCCTAATTGAAGGGGCTTCCCGGCCCGTTGCTCAATCGGACTCGGCCGCGACGAATTCGAGGAAACGGCAAACTTCGGCGGGATTGCGGAGAGAATAGCGGGCACGGCTTTCGCCGCGCCCGCCAACGCGAATCGTAATTCCACGCTTGAGGGCGCGGAACGCTTCTTCATCTGAATTATCGTCACCGATATAGACGACGAGGGCGGAGGGGGTGCTCCGCGCGAGCGCCCCGACGGCGGCGCCTTTTCCCTGAATCGCGCGCGGAAGCACTTCCCACACTTTCTTGCCTGCGAGCACTCGCAGCCATTTCCCGCGCGGGCGCAGCGCCTCATCCAGCATGACGCGCGCGCGGCGAATCTCACGCGCTCGAGCGCCGCGATAATGGAGGGCAAAACTGAGGCGCTTATTTTCAATCCAAACACCGGCGAGATTTGCAACATCGCGCGATAAAGCCCTCAAAGCGGTCCGGAGCGCGCGGCGGGAGGGAGTGTCAAGGCCGCCCGCGGGCATGGCCGGATGAGCGCCGGCAGAGCCATCGGCGCCATAAACGCCCAGGCAATGGATGCGCTTCGAGCGGCCAAAGCGGGCTCGCAAGTCGCGCAAGCTCCGCCCGCTGATGATCCAGACGGCGATGCGGGGATGGCGGGCGAGGCGGTTGAGCAGGGCGCCGGTTTTGGACGGCAAGCGAGCCTGTTCGCGGCGGGGGCGCAGCGGGGCGAGCGTCCCATCGAAATCGAGAAGCAGCAGGAGGCGGCGAGCGCCGCGGAGACGGTGGGCAACTTCAGACGCGCTCGCACCGAGAAGCGGCGATGGGCGCAGGCGCGCGGCCTTCACCGCGCGGTCTCCGCGACGCGAGGAGCGGCCGGGGCGGCTTGGGCTTCAATGCGCAGATCGGAGAGGTCGGTCATAATCGCCGCCGCCCAGCGATAAATATTATGCTCGCGAAGCGCTCGGCGCATTCGGCGCATCCGCTCCTGGCGCTCTTCGGGCTCGGATTCGAGCGCCACGCGAATCGCTTCGGCGAGCGCTTCCGTATCATAAGGGTTGACGATGTAGGCGTCGTGCAGCTCGCGCGCCGCGCCGGCAAACTGGCTCAAAATCAGTGCGCCTTGCTCGTCGTCGCGCGCCGCAACAAATTCTTTGGCCACCAGATTCATGCCGTCGTGGAGCGAGGTGACCATGCAGACGTCGGCGGCCTTGTAATAGGCGTCAATTTCCTTGTGCGAGTGCTGCCGCTCGAGATAAACGATGGGCTTCCATTCCGGAGTTTCGACGCTTTGGAAACGCTGATTGATGCGCTCCGCTTCCTGCCGAATCTCCCCGAGCAGATCCTGATACCGCTTGATGCGCGTGCGGCTCGGCGCGCCGATCTGCACGAAAGTGAATTGGCCGCGGTAAGCGGGATACTTCTCAATGAAGCGCTCAATGCCCCGGAAGCGCTCGACGATGCCCTTCGTGTAATCCACGCGTTCGACGCCGACACCCATGAACAGGGCTTGAACGCCCAACTGCTTGAACATTCCAGCGCGCTCGAGATAAGGGGGCTCCCGCGGCTCGCCGGCCGGCGAACCGGTGAAGCCGACGCCGATGGGATAGCGGCGCACTTCGGTCAAATGGCCGTGCCGGTTGACCGCAAAACGGTCCCAATCAATTCGCGACTCGAGGGCCGCGTCCACGGTTTCAAGGAAGTAATTGCAATGCGATTGGATATGGAAGCCGACGAGGTCAGCGCCCAGCAGCCCATCCAGTAATTCGCGCTGCCAGGGGCATATGCCGAAGGCCTGCGGGTTCGGCCAGGGGATGTGCCAGAAAATGGCGACTCGCGCGTCGGGCCGCTCCGCTTTGATCAGGCGCGGCAGCAAGGCGAAGTGATAGTCCTGCACGAGGACGAAAGGATTTTCCGTCTCGCGCATCTCTTCGAGCGTCGCGCTGGCAAACTTTCGATTGACCTTCTCATACTGCTCCCAATCCGAAGCGCGGAAAATGGGACGAGTGTGCGCGATGTGGCAAAGCGGCCAGAGGCCCTCGTTGGCGAACCCGAAGTAGTAACCTTCTTCCTCTTCAGGGTCGAGCCATACGCGACGCAAGGTGTAATGCGGGTCGTCGGGGGGAACGCGCAGGCGGTCATGCGAGTCAACGGTTTCGCGGTCGGCGTCGCCCGAGCCGTGCGCGATCCACGTCCCATCACAGACGAAGAGAATGGGTTCGATGGCGGTTACGAGTCCGCTCGGGGGAACCATGACACTGATTTGCTTGCCATTGTGCACGTGGATATACGGTTCGCGATTGGCAATGAGGAAAAGCGGCCTTTCCTTCAGCTTGCTTCGCACGTGAATGCGGAGCCGCTCGGCCGTCCAGTGGGACTCCGCGGAATTGCGGAGGCGGGCTTCTTCTTCCGCTGCCGCGCGCGCCGCGGTGAGGGTCTTGGCCAAATGGCCCACTTCTTCGGCCAGGGGCTTGAACAGATCGTCATCCGGAAGCGGCGGCTTGGCGAGGCTTTCGCCCTTGCGCATTTCCCGAATCCATTGCGCCGTCCGTGAAATAGGCCCGGCAAAGCTCCAGCGGATGACGAAGAATACGATGGCGACGATCAGCAGAAGCTCGATCAGGAGCGTCCAAAAGGTGGTCCGCCAAAGGCGCACATTCTGCTCCCGAATATAGCCGGCGTCGTAAAAGATGCCGAGCGCGCCGATTACCGCCGCTCCGTGATGGAGCGGGACGGCGTAAACGTAAAGATAAGCTGGTCCCACCTGGAGAAACTCTTCTCGGCCGCCATTTTCAACCGTGGCGCGCACGACGCCCGAAGGCGTATGCGTGACCACGCCCGCGAGGCTGGGGGTCTCGACAAGCAGATTTCCCTGGTCATCGTAAACGGCTACGCCGTAAAGCCCGTCGCGGTTTTCAACCTGGGTCAGAAGCTGCAACAATTGCGGCCCGCCGGCGGTGGAAAGGAGCGGCTCCGTCTTATCTTGCAAATATCCGCCCAGCCTTTCGGCGCGGCTTTTGATCTCATGGCGGAGCGCCCGGCTCTCGGTGCGCACCTCAAAGAACGCGAAGATGTAGGCCACCGCAGCCGTCACCACGATCAGCGAAATGATGAGCTTCAAGCTGACGCGCATAGGGAATATTTTACGCCTCCGCGCCCTCCCATCAGAAAAAAGTTTCAAGAGATGCCGGCTGATCGGCCAGGCGAGAAAGCGAGGCGGACCCAGCATATCGCGCGGCTGGCGAGTCTCCGGTGATTGCGGCCGCAGGGTGGAAGAGGAACCTTCCCGCCGCGCCGATTCCAGCAAGCCGTTGTCGTCTTCCGGGCCCATGAATCTTCCGTCTTAATTTTGATGCCGGGCGGCAGTATGACGTTCTCCGGGTCCTTAGCGGGCTTCGCCTGATATGATAGTACGCTTGGAGGGCCGGAATGCCCGGAGGCGGCAAAATGGAATTCGAGGGGCGAGTGGCGATCCTGACAGGCGGAAGCGGCGCTCTCGGCACCGCGGTGGCGCTCGATTTGCTAGCCGCCGGAGCGCGCGTGGCGATTCCTTACGTCGTGGATGCAGAATGGGCCGCGTTGGAAGCGCGGGCGGCGGAGCGGAAGAAGAACCTCTACGGCGCAAAAGCGGACATCACGCGCAGCGAGGCAGTGCAGGCTTTCGCGCACGAGGTGAGCGCGCATTGGGCGCCGGCGGATTTCCTGGTTTGCGTCGCCGGAGGGTTCGCGGCGGGGAGAAGCTGGGAAGCGGATGACGCGGCTTGGAGCCGCATGCTCGACCTGAATCTGCGGTCGGTCGTCTTTGCGCTGCGCGCCGTGGTTCCGGCGATGATCGAGCGGAATTTCGGGCGAATTGTGACCGTCTCAAGCGGCTCAATCCTGCGAGGCGGCGGCGCGGGCATCGCCCCTTACGCCGTCTCGAAGGGCGCCGTCCTGCAATTGAGCGAAATTCTGGCCGACGAACTGAGAGAGCGCGACATCCTCGTGCGATGCATCCTGCCGGGAACCATGGATACGGAAGCGAACCGGCGCGCCATGCCGAAAGCCGATTTTTCAAAATGGGTAGCCGTCGAAGACGTCGCCCGAGTTATTCACGCCTTGCTCTCGGAAGATTTCCGCGCCGTGCGAAGCGTCGCCGTGCCGGTCCTCGGGTAGCCGGCGCTTCCCTTAACCCTGCGTGGCTCTTGAAGATCCTCCCTAGAGTGGCGAGATTTCAACCTCAGTGAACGGAGCGGACGTCCTGCGGCAGGAGCAACACAAAAGCGCAGGTTGAAGAGTACTTGCCGCACGATAGGATTCCGCGGCGAAGGATGAGCGCCTGGGAGTCATCCGGAATCGGGTCGTTGAAGTGAAGGCTCGAAATGCGGCTCGCCGCCGCTCGAAGCGCATCCAAGCCAGCTACAAACTTGACGGCTTCGGCCTTGCCCGCTGACCCGATGAGCACGAGAAAGTCCGCCTGCCCGAGCGCCAAGCCCTTGCGGCTGATCGCATAGGTTCGCGTCTGGGAAAGCGCGCCGCGCGCCTGCCACGAGTCCACATCCACATTGGAGTTGCCGACGAGCCGGGCCAAGCGTTTCCTTGCGTCTGCCTGGGAAGGGTAGGGATAAGCCGGAAGGGGCTGCATTTGCCCAGAAGCTTGAGTGGGGGTTGGCGGGCTCGTCTGCACGGTAGCTCCGAAGGCCTGGATGGCCCCTTTCCAATCTTTGAGCTTTTCGTCAACCTGCCCGAGATGGTCGCCAATGCCGGCATCCTGGCTAAGGACCCAGGCCGCATTGATGAATCGCTTTGCTCGCTCGAATCGGCCTTCCCGGTAATAGAGCCATCCGAGGCTGTCCCAGTACGCGCTCAGGTAATCGGTATGGAAAAGATCTGCGTCTTCGACGTGGTCGAGACTGACTTTGGAAGATGCCGTCTCCGCAGACGCAACAGCCATTTTCAGGTATTTCTCGGCGAGCGGAAGATCTACCTTCCGGTCGGCCATATCGTAGCCCACGTTGTTCCATGTGAGCGGCGTCGGATTCAATTTAACAGCTTCTTTGTAAGCGGCCACCGCCTGCTCGGTTTTTCCTTCGCCGGCATACGCCGCGCCGAGGTTCAGCTTATTAGTCCACGTGTTTGCTCCCAGCTTGATGGCCGTCTCGTACTCCGCGGCGGCCTGGGCGTATTGCTTTTGGTAAAGCAGAATGGATGCGAGGCTCCCATGCGCGTCTGCGCTCTGGGGATTGGCTTTAACGCATTCTTGCCATAGCTGACGAGCCTCGTCTTCGTGGTCGCTCACAGCCAGGACCCAGGCAAGCATCTTGTATGGCCTCAGATCTTGCGGGGCCAGCGCAATCGCTTTCCGATAGGCCTCCTCAGCCTCGTCGGTGTGCTGAAGCTGGGAATAGAACATGCCAGCGACCATCCAGGCGGCCTCTGAGTTCGGCGCGGCGTCCATCGCCCGGTGGATATCATTTTCGGCTGCCCCGAAGTCTCCTCCGCGCCAGTCGTTAAGCGCTCGTTGGTACGCTTCGCGGAACTCCGGGTTTGTCCACAATTGCGCCCCGGACGCTGCGCCCGGAGCTGCCAGGACGATGTAGGTGCTGATATCGTCCTCCATAGCCCTGCGAAATTTCCGATAGGCGGAGACCTGCGCCGCCGGAACCTGGTCGGCTGCGATCGTCAGGCGGCGCTTGCTTGAGAGAACGCCGTCCTTGAAATCGTAGGTGGAGTGGTATTCGGCGAAAGGAGCTGTCAGATTGACGGCCTTCGGCAAAGTGGGAGTGTAACCCTTCGGCAACTCAATGGTGGTCAAGCAAGTCTGACCGCCCGGGTCGCCGAGGATGACGGCACGCGGCGTTTTACTCTCGTGGTGAGGGATCGGGGGCACGAGCATGGGTGGACAGGGCGGGCCGATCTGATTATGCGACCAGTTCGAGTAATTCTTGCGCACGTAGTTGTAAGAAATCGTAAAGGGATGGCTTGTGTCGGTGGGTGAAGACACCTGTACCTTGCTGACCGTGCCCCCAAAGCCGGTCGAATAAGAAATGCTCTGAACGGCTTTCTTCCACCGCGATTGGGCGATATCGTTGAAGACCAGCCGCATCAAGAGCGCTGAGTCTCCATCATACGATTGCCGCATTTTGCCGGTAAAAGTGCCGTCCGCCGCAAGCTGGCCATCGGCTTGGAAGGTCAAGTTGTTGGGAACGGGCGGTTGCGCAGGGGTTGCAACCAGGTAAGCAGGTTGGTCGCGGGGGATCACGAGCGCCTGCTTGTTGCGGAGGCTGTAGGTCAGCAGGCCGAGCGGAGCAAGCTCGCTCGTCGCGTCCATCCAAACAAGGTTTTTGCCTTCGGGGACCACCGTAATCACGTGATCGAACTGCCCGGGCGAAGGAACGTGTGGGTCAATTTTCTGAAGTGAATTGATGAGCACGGGCCAGGCGGTGATGCCGGCAGCCTGAAGCAGCGAGGCCAGCAGAGTGTGCTTATCTTTGCAGTCGCCATATCCGTTCCCAAGGACAGCGTCCGCAGCGTGCGGCCTATAGCGCCCGACCCCGAATGAAATCCCGATATAGCGGAACTGCTGCGCCACAAATTGATAAATCGCCTGGATTTTTTGCTGCTCGGTCGTCAGGCCCTGAGTAAGCTCGGCGGCCTTGGCGCGAATATCCGCGGTCGGCGCCATTTGCGGATCCTCGAGCGACGCCCACCACTTTCCAACCTGCGCCCAGCTCGTGAAGCTGCTCACGAGCACGTCCGGCGGCGGAGCCTGGCCGATGGGGTAAAGCGGCTGCGGAACTCGTTTGAGATAACTGGTTTTCCAGAGGTAAATTTTCCGTCCGTCCTTCACGGTGACGGCCGGCTGGACGGATGCGCTCGCCACTTTGACAGCTCGCCCCTCGGGCACGCTGACTTCAAGCTCCTCGTCGAGAACAATCGCCGTGTTGGTAAAATTGTAAGACAGCCAGAATTGGCCGGGAACGAGCGGCGCAAAAGTGTGAGAGTGAAGGCGGTATTCAAGCTCACTTCCCGGAACCAGACCCTTGACCGGAACGTGGATCTCACGGAGGTCGCTGTATTCGGGAGCGTAAATAGTCACCTGAGGAGTGACGTCCTGGTAGCTCGAAGGCGGCGTCACGATGACCGTGCCGTCCGGCTGGCGAACGCGCACATAGTCAATGTGCGGATGCTCGGAATCTTTCGCATAGTTGAAAACCAGCACGCCATATGCCTGAACGCCCGCCGCCGACTGCACTTTGATACGGGTGGTCCCATCCTGCGAGTACGTGCCGTCATTGTTGAAGGTGTAGTCCATGCGAATGCTTTGAATAACGGCCGCTTCCTTCGAGTAATCGGGCTTTGATGGCGGCTTTGGGCTGTTCGCGAAACCGAAGACCGCGGAGCAAAGCCCGCAGATAAGGGCAAGGATAATGTGCTTCAACGCGGCGGGATTTGCATCCATGGCACTTAACTACACCAAATAAAGGAATGCAATACAAGCGCCATTTTTACGCCGGCGAAAACACTGACACACCAAAAATGGAGGGAAAATCCTAAACCCGAAACTTGAGCCGGAAGAGCCGGCCGTAGGCAAAATAAAACCTGGACCAGCAATGTCAAAATCCAAGGAAGTAATAGGTTTCTATTATTGTCGGAACGCCGGCGCGCCGGTATGATGACTGGGTTTATTGGGCTGCCGTTGCCGTCGAGTCTTCACTCGTCAGAGGCCGGAACAGCTTTTCGGATGAGCGTCGGGCTATCGAGGTCTTGGAATGCAACTCACGAAGGAGTCGCAGCGCTTTAGTCTGTCCTCGCGGGCGGATTGAGGGCGGCGCAGAGGTCGCTTGGCGGAAACCGGAAAGCACAGGATCGCAGCAAGACTTTTGTTGATCCTCGGCCTGCTCTTAATTGTCAACAGCGCGTACACTGCCGCTTATGGCAGTCCTACCCTGTTCTACGTCGCGAACGCCCTGCTCCATCCTTTTCTTGGCCTCGTCGTCGCGGCGCTTTTTGCGGCGTTCATCTTCCGGCACCGTGAAATTTTAAGCGGCGTGACCGGGAAGCTGGCCGCCGGACTGCTCGCGATATCCGGCGGGTTTGGCGTTTTCCTGATTTTCGGGGGCATGACGCACCCGCACACGTGGGAATTGTTCGTGCACGTCGGATGCGCGATTGCAGGGCTGTTCTTCCTGGTGCTGAAGTTCAGAGAACCGGCGAGCGAGGCGCTGGCGGCGCTCTGCTCGCGACGCATGGCGCGCGGAGCATTCGCGGTGATGGTGGGGTCCCTGATCTTTTACGGAGCGGCGAAGGGTTACCAGCATTATTTTCCAAAACCAAATTACGTCATCCACAACCCCCTTACCGCTCCGACGACCGCCTATCACGAAGGCGGAGGCCGATACAGCCTGATGTGGCCGAGTTCGGCCGAAAGCTCGAACGGCGGAACGATTCCAAGTGGATTCTTCCTGGACTCCAAGAGTTGCGAGCCGTGCCATAAGGATATTTACCGCCAATGGCACAGCTCCATGCATCACTACTCCTCCTTCAACAACCAGTGGTACCGCAAGGCGATCGAGTACATGCAGTCGACCGTGGGCATCAAGTCTTCCATGCTTTGCGCGGGTTGCCACGACCAGGCGCTCGCCTTCACGGATATGATGCAGAAATATCCGATTCGCCAGATCGAATTCACGCCGGAAGGTCAGGCGGGGCTGACCTGCGTTTCCTGCCACGCGATTGCGGCGGTGCCGAGCACAATGGGCAACGCCGGCTATGTGTTGAAGTACCCCGCGCTCGACCGGCTGGTGACGAGCAAATACCGCATCATCCGCGATATCGCGAACTACGCAATCATTCTCGACCCGAAGCCGCACCGCGAAGTTTTCTTCCGGCCGTTCATGCACGATCAGAGTCAGGTGGCCGAGTTCTGCTCGGCCTGCCACAAAGTCCATCTCGATTTTCCGGACAATCATTACCGCTGGATTCGCGGCTTCGACGATTACGACCACTGGCAGGCGAGCGGCGTTTCCGGGGGCAGCGCGCGATCCTTTTATTATCCGCCGAAGCCTGAAACCTGCACCGACTGCCATATGCCGCTCGTGCGCTCGAACGACTATGGGAATATTCACGGATACGTCAATTCGCACCGGTTTGTGGCCGCCAACACGGCGGTTCCGACTTCCCACGGCGATGCGAAGCAGGTGCAGGACGTCGAGAAATTCCTGAAAGGCGCGGTGACGGTGGACCTCTTCGCCATCGCTCAGGAACCGAAAGAGGCGGCTTTGCGGCCGATTTCCATGGGGCTGATCAGCGGCCCGCAGCTTTCCACCATGTTTGCGGTGGGTGAAGAGTCCGCTCGCGGCCTCGAAGCGCAGGAAGCGATCACCGCGCCTCCGGCCAAGCTGATGGCGCCGCTCAACCGCGGCGTGGGCTATTTGCGGCGCGGAGAAACCGCGCGCGTCGAAGTCGTCGTGCGCACCCGCCGCCTCGGCCATTTCTTTCCCGGCGGCACGATTGACGCTTTCGACACCTGGGTCGAGCTGAAGGCGGTGGATAACAAAGGGCACATCATCTACTGGAGCGGTGAGGTCGCGGACAACGGACGCGGGCCGGTGGATCCCGGCGCTCAATTCTACCGCGCTCTCCAGCTCGACGCCCACGGGCACTGGGTCAACAAGCGCAATTCCTGGACGGAACATGCGGTGGTTTACGCGCATTTGATTCCGCCGGGCGCCGCGGATACGGTCCATTTCCGCATCAAGATTCCGAAAGATTGCGGCAACAAGATCACCTTCACGGCCACGCTGAACTACCGCAAATTCGACTGGTGGTTCACGCAATGGGCGTTCGCCGGCCGGCGCGATCCCTACCAGAAAAACCGCGTCACGACCGACCAATCCGACAATACGCACTGGCTTTTCAACGGAAACCCCGTCCGCGCCGACGTCTCCGCGAAGTATAAGAAGATTCCAAACGTTCCGATCGTCGTGATGTCGAAAGCGAAGGTAACGATTCCGGTGCTGCCGGCCTCAAGCCAGCCCTTCCAGCAGCAAATCAAAGTGCTTCCGAAGGATTTTTACCGCTGGAATGATTATGGAATCGGCTTGCTTCTCCAGGGCGATCTCGAAGGGGCGGAGCGTGCTTTCAAGATCGTCACCCAGATCAATCCGAAATACGCCGATGGATGGGTCAACGTCGCTCGAGCGATCATTCAGGTGGGCAATACGGATGCGGCGATTCCTTATCTCAAGACCGCGCTCGCGCTCAACCCGAAACTCGGCAGCGCGTATTACTTCATGGGCCAGGTTTACCAATCCAAAGGACAATACCCCCAGGCCTACGCCGAATACGCCCGGGCTGCGCAGCTTTATCCGGTTGACCGCGTGGTGCGGAACGCGATGGGACGCATTCTGTTTCTCGAGAGGAAATACGGTCCGGCGGTCCAGCAATTCCTCCGCACGCTCAGCATCGATCCGGAAAATCTCAGCGCCCATTACAACCTGATGCTTTGCTACCAGGGGCTCCAGGAGCCGGCGAAAGCCGCCCGCGAAGAAAAACTCTTCCTGCGCTTCAAGGCGGATGAAGCGGCGACCTCGATCCTCGGCCCTTACGAACTGAAGAATCCGCAGGACGATAATGAAGCACAGCCCATTCACGAGGAAATTTCGATCCAGAATGAGCCTTCGGCCGAACTGAATTTCTTCTGGAACTACGGCCAGAAATGGGAATGGCTGCCCGGCAAACTTGGCCAAGAGCAGGAAGCCGCGCTCGCCCGACACAAAAAAGACGGAAGTTACGGTTATCTTGCCGCTGAACAGAAATTGAAGAAGAAAAAAATCCAGATGGTAGCGTCGCACGCGGCGACGTTCGGCGCTGAGGGACTGCGTTAACTCGTCTTTGGCAATCGGAAAGATCTCCGGCCAAAAGGACGCGGCGGTTCCGGGCTTCCTCCTCGGCCGAGCCTTCCCTTTCGGCCCGGCCGTCGCCTGCGGGCGCGCCGAATGGCGCGAATTGAGAGTTGCGGTTTTGGCTGATGCGGCACTAAAGTAAATGGCGGGTTTGAATCGGGAATGACGAAATCTCTCTCTTCGCGGCGCGATTTTTTCCGGAGCGTGCTCGCCCTGGCGGCAAGCGCGGGAATTTCGGATTCGCGCCTCTTTGAAGCGCTCGCCTCGCATGCGGCCGGAAACGCCGATCCCGTTTTCCGCCGGTACACGAACATCGCGCCCAGAGCGGGCGTTCATTTCTTCCACAATAACGGCGCATTCGGGGATTTCTACCTCCCGGAGACCATGGGCTCAGGCTGCGCCTTTATTGATTACAACAACGACGGCCACCCGGACGTTTTCCTCGTTAATAGCATGGATTTCCCTGGCCACGTTCGCCATAAGACCCCAAGCAAACTTTTCCGCAACAACGGCAATGGCACGTTCACCGATGTCACGCGCGAAGCGGGACTTGATTTTGAAATGTACGGCATGGGTGTTGCCGTGGGCGATTACGATAACGACGGCTGGCCGGATCTCTACGTCACGGGGCTCGGTGAATCGCGTCTGTTACACAATCAGGGAAATGGAACGTTTCGCGATGTGACGAAAGAAGCCGGCGTGAACAATACGGGCTTCGGCACGAGCGCCGCATGGTTCGATTACGACCGGGACGGCAAGCTGGATCTTTGGGTATGCAATTACGTGAAGTGGACCGAGAAGACGGACATCTTCTGCTCGCTCGACGGCCGGCACAAATCTTATTGCACTCCGGAGGCGTACAAAGGCGATACTTGCCGCCTTTTTCACAATCTCGGCGGCGGGAAGTTTGAAGACGTCACGGAAAAAGCGGGCGTTTACGATCCAACGGGGAAATCACTCGGCGTCGTGATTCTTGATTTCAACATGGATGGCTGGCCGGACGTCGCCGTCGCGAACGATACGCAGCCCAACAAGCTATATAAAAATAATGGCAACGGCACTTTCACGGAAATGGGCGTGCCGGCGGGCATCGCCTACAGCGAAGATGGTGTAGCGCGCGGCGGCATGGGCATTGCCGCCGCCGATATCGATCGCACCGGATATCCGAGCATCGCCATCGGCAACTTCTCGAATGAAATGCTCGGCCTCTATCACAACGAACGCCACAATTTCTTTATTGATATCGCGCCCTCCTCGAACGTGGGGCGGGACACGCTGCTGTCGCTGGCTTTCGGACTTTTTTTCTACGATTACGATCTCGACGGCTGGCTCGACCTGTTTATCGCCAACGGCCACATCGATCCGGATATCACTCACATTCAGCCGCACGTGGGATACGCCGAGTTGCCGATGCTCTTCCACAATCTCGGCCGCGATCATTTCAAACAGATCGGCCGCGCGGCGGGCTTTACGCAGCCCATGGTGGGCCGAGGCGCCGCGTATGCGGACATCAACAACGACGGCTATCTCGATGTTCTGGTTTCAACCAACAACGGCCCCGCGTATCTCTATCTGAACGAAGGCCCGAATGAAAACAACGGGATTCGCGTCCGAACCGTCGGAACTCGCTCCAATCGGGACGGGATTGATGCCGTCGTCCGCGTCCATTTCGGCGGAGCGATGAACTGGCAGATGGTCCACTCGGGATCGAGTTACTGCTCCGCGAGCGAGCTGGCGCTCACTTTCGGCCTCGGCAAAGCGGAGAGAGCGGATCTGGTCGAGATCATCTGGCCGAGCGGCCAGAGGGATTCCCTGCGAAGCCTCAAGGCTAACGCCACTTATACGATTCAGGAAGGCGGCAAAATCCTTTCCGCCAAACCCTTCGCCCGCTGAAATCACAAAACGTCCATCCGACTTAGGGGTTGTGCCGAAGACCGGCGTTGAGCTTTTTCGTGTATTGAGCCTGGCGCTCGTCGCGGATCCTTGAAGAAACAGGGGTCGTAACCTTGTCCGTCCGTGGCCCGTCTGTTTAGGAGAAGGTGAATCAAAGGAGGGTGGTATGCGAGAGAAGAATAGCTTGAAGTTCGGGCTGTTGATTTTATCCGCATTCCTGGCGGCCGGAGCCGGTGCGTTTGCCGGGCAGCAGCCGGGCGGACAGGATCCAGGGCCGCAGATGGGCCGAAGAAGCGGACGCAACATCGTTGAAATGCGGCTCGACCGAATGACGCGAGTCCTCGGCCTCAGCCCCGCGCAACGGGAGGAAATCAGGCCGATTCTCAGGAGAGAATCTGAGCGGATGCGGGAAGTGTTTCGCAACAGCTCGCGTTCGCAGGAAAGCCGGCGCGCCAGATTCCGGGAAATTCGCAAGAAGACGATGCGAAAGATCCGGCCGTTACTGACGAGAGAGCAGCGGCCGAAATTGCGGGAAGCGATGGCGCCTCCCCGGCGATATCGCCGAGGCTAGAGCAACGGGCAACTCCGAGCAGCGTCTCTATTCGCGCACGGAAACCACTTGAAGGACTTCATCGAGCGTGGTCCAGCCGTTTTGGAGCAGCCAGAGCGAATAATCCTTCAAGGTCTTCATGCCCTGGCGAACGGCTTCTTCGCTGAGCGACTCCGCGGAGGCGCCCTGGGCGACGAGCCGGCGCAGTGATGAGTTCATGCGAAGGGCCTCATAAACCCCGATGCGGCCGCGAAAGCCGGTGTAGGAGCATTGCTCGCAGCCGCGGTTGCGGTAGAAGGTCATCGTGGAGTCGGGCGGCAGGCCCATGTACTTGAGCGCGAGATCGTCGGACGCGTAGGCTTCCTTGCAGTTCTGGCAGAGGCGGCGCGTGAGGCGCTGCGCGATGACGCCGATCGTCGAACTCGACATGAGGAACGGCTCGACGCCCAATTCGCCGAGACGCGTGAAGGCGCCGGCGGAGTCGTTGGTGTGCAGCGTGGTGAAAACCAGATGGCCGGTGAGCGCCGCTTCGACCGCTGTTTTGGCCGTCTCCGTATCGCGCGTCTCGCCGACGAGAATAATGTCCGGGTCTTGCCGGAGAAATGCGCGCAGGACGCGCGCGAAATCGAGCCCGATGTCTTTGTGGACTTGAACCTGGTTGACGCGGGGAAGATCGTATTCGATGGGATCCTCCGCGGTCGAGATGTTGACGTCGGGGTCGTTCAGCTCGGCGAGAGCGGAATAAAGCGTCGTCGTCTTGCCGGAGCCCGTCGGCCCGGTGACGTAAATGATGCCGTAGGGCTCGGCAATCATGTCTCGGACGAGCGTTAGGACGTCGGGGTGCAGGATGAGTTTATCCAGGCCGAGGAGCGTGTTCGATTTATCGAGGATTCTCATGCAGATTTTCTCGCCCCACTTGGAAGGAATCGTGGAGACGCGAAAATCAATCGGGCGGGTTTCCAGCCGCACGCTGATGCGCCCGTCCTGCGGCAGCCGCTTTTCAGCGATATCGAGCTTTGCCAGGATTTTGAGGCGAGAGATCACGCCGAGTTGAATCTTCTTCGGAAACACCTGAACCTGCTGGAGCGCACCGTCCAGGCGGAAGCGCACGGAAACTTCGTTTTCCTGCGGCTCGATGTGAATGTCGCTTGCGCCTTTCTTGATGGCAAGCGCGAGGATGTTATTTGCGAGGCGGATGATGGGCGCTTCTTCCGCGGATTTTGAAAGGTCGGTCACGTTTTCGGCCGGCGTCTGCGATTCATCCACCTCAAGCGACTTGAGCGCCTCGTCCTGAAGCGAATCGAGAACATTCTCAATCGAGTCCTCGCGCCCCATCAATTTTTCAAAGTCTGCGGCTGTTCGCGCTCTTCCGCCAGCGTTCATCACCGCCATGGCATGGCTCCTGGCCTCCAGGCGCTTCTCTTCCTCCCGCTTCATCATCTCGACGTAAGTCGTCGTCACGAAGCGCTTGAAATCGTCTTCGCTCGTCGCCACCGGTTCGATGATGACTCCTTTGATCACCCGGCGCACGTCGTCCAGGGCAATCAGGTTGTTCGGGTTGACCATGACGAGCGTCAGGCGGTTGTTCGAAAAAGCGACGGGAAGAACTTTGTGCTGCAGGATCATCGGCTGCGGGATCAGCCCCAGCACGCGCGGGTCGAATTGAAGTTTCGAAAGATGGATGTACTCGATCCCCGTCTGCTGGTTCGCTTCTTCGAGGCGTTCGGCGAGAACCCCGCTCAGTGCGATGCTGATCTTGGGATGCGCCAGCAGCAATTCTTCGAAATCTTCGCGCTCAAGCACCGCGCACTCGGCCGGCTCAATCGCTTCGACCGTGGCCGTGCGCGGCTTGCCGGTCAATAGAGCCATTTCACCAAAGCAAGCGCCGGCCTTGAGCTTCGTGAGGAGGAAATCAATTCCGGTGTTCGGATCCCGCTTCCGCACTTCGACCGTGCCCGATTTGATGAGATACATGGCGTCGCCGGGTCCGCCTTCCTTGACAATCGCCTGATTCGGAGCAAATTCGCGCGTTTTCAACCGGCTTTCCACCGTCACGCAATCGTCGTAACCGAGTGTGCTGAACAACTGGATGCTTTGAAGACGGTGCTTCGGAATCGGCGCGGCAGAGGAGGGCGGCGCGGCCGTTGCCGTGGCGACGGCGGCCTGCCCGGCTTCACCTCCTGTTCCGTCAGGACTGGATTCGACGGGCGTTTCATTCGAAAAGCCGGCTTCAGAAGGTTGCGCACTCGGCGGCACCTCGGGCTGTCGTGCAGCCGGGTTCGCCGCTTCGCCCGGCGCGCTTGACTCCGCCGGACGGATGGATGGCGCACCCGGTTGAACCGTCACTAGAACGCCGCAGTGATAGCACTTGACGTGAAAAGCCTTCTTCGGAACCTTTGCGTCATCCACGCGCATCTTCGCGCCGCACTGATTACAGGTAATCACCATAACGCGCCCCCCGGCAAAACTCCGCTCGCTCCGCGCATTTCGGTTTGCAAATTCACCTCTTGCGCCTGATGGATTGAACCGGCCGCGTTGCCCTTAAACCTTCGAGGATGCGGCTATTGCAGGCTGATCGTCAAGGGTTTTCAGACGTTTTGGCAAGGGACGCCGGCCGGTTTCGGTTGCGACTTCCGCGAGACCCTAAAGCCGCAACCAGCGCGCAAGGTTTTTGAAGAGCTTCAAGCCGTCTTGCGAATAATGCGCGGGCAGCGCGGCTCGCTCCGGATGGGGCATCAGGCCGAGAACCAAACCTGTTTCGTCAGTGAGGCCGGCGATGCCATCAGGCGCGCCATTGGGATTTGCAGGATAACCTGTGGTCGGGCAGCCGCGCTCGTCGGCGAAACGGAAGACGACTCGCGCCCGGCCGCCGTCCGGGGCTGCGAAGCACGCGCGGCCCTCGCCGTGCGCCGATGGCATGCGGAGGATTTCGCCTTCGAGCCCTTCCGTCCAAATGGATTTTTCACCGCTCACCGCGAGCCGAACCTTGCGGTCTTCAAAATGCGCGGACTGATTTTCGAGGAGCGCCAGCGCGCGCTGGCCGAGTGTGCGGCCCGGCAGGATGCCCGCTTCCGCGAGCACTTGAAACCCGTTGCAAACGCCGAGCAAAGGCCGCTCGGCGCCGAGGAATTCCTGGAGCGGCTCCTGAAGCCTTGCCGTCAGCATCAGCCCGAAGATTCGTCCGGCGCCCAGGTGGTCGCCGTAGGAAAAGCCGCCAGGGATGATCGCAGCCTGATAATCGGCGAGGCGCGAACGGCCTTCGAGCAGGTCGTGAATCAAGACGAGTTCGGCCCTCGCGCCCGCCGCTTCGAGCGCCGCGGCCGTTTCTTCATGGCAGTTCGTCCCCGGCGCATAAAGAATGGCGGTGCGGGCGGCGCTCATTCGACCACCTCACGAAAAGCTTTGCTCCAAATCGCGGTGAGCTCAGGAACCGAAGCCTTCCAAATCGTTTCGCCTTCGGCGGTGAAACGCAATTCCGGCTCGGCGACGACTTCGCCGAGCGCCAAGTGCGGAACTTCACCAAAAGCTTCTTCCAAATCGAGCGCCGGCGAAACTTCGAGCAGCGCGGAGCCGATGAATTCGCCGAACAGGAACCCGTCCGGCCGTCCGCCAAGTGGAAATTCCAGGCTCGCCCCGAGTCCCGAACCGAAGCTCGCCTCAAATAATCTGCCGGCAAGGCCGCCCTCGGCAATCGCCGAAGCGGAGAAATACTCGTCCTTCGAGCCAAGCCGCAAAATCGCGTCCCAAACCTTCAGGACTGATGCCGCATCCGGCGGCTGGAAGAGGCAATCGCCGCGCTCGCCGAAGGCATCCGCATAAACGCTGCCGCCGAGGGCTTCCGGATCCGCCGGGCCGACGAGAACGATTCGGTTGCCGGCCTGCTTGAATTCTTTGGTCACGATGCCCGCCACGTCAGGAACGCGCGCCATCACCGTCACCGCGAGCGTCATGGGAACGTCAATCCGGCGGCCTGCGCCTTCGAGAGTTCCGGAGCTTGAATCCTTGCCGGAGATGAAAGGAATTCCAGACGCCTCCGAAAATCGAGCGATCTCTTCGACCATCTTCGTAAGGTCGCCGGCGA
>JAKASG010000104.1 GCA_021828285.1 Acidobacteriota bacterium
ACGGGAACGGTCGGTATTGTGGCATCCTCGAGCGGCGCGACTGCGGTCTCTTCGCAAGCGACGGATTTGACGGCAGCCAACACGGGCATTAGCGGCCTTGCCGACGGATTGAATGGCACTGGGGTTGTGGGAGAAGCGGAAAACGGCAGCCTGGCTTTTGGCGTGATGGGGATCAGCTCATCAGGCCTTGCGGGCGACTTCAGCGGGAACGTGGACGTCACGGGCACGCTCAGCGCTGCCTCCAAAAATTTCAAGATTGACGACCCGCTTGACCCAACCAACAAATTCCTCTATCACGCTTCAGTCGAATCATCACAAATGATGACGATTTATGAGGGCGCGGCGAGACTCGACTCCATGGGCGAAGCGATGGTGCGCTTACCCGATTGGTTTCAGGCACTCAATGGCGGGTTCCACTACGAACTGACCTGCGTGGGCGGATATGCGCCAGTTTACATTGCCCAAAAGATTCGAAACAATCAATTCAAAATTGCCGGCGGCCGTTCGGGACTCGAAGTGGACTGGCAGGTGACCGGAGTTCGCCATGATCCTTACGCCGAGGCTCATCCTCTCAAGATTGAAGTCGAAAAACCTGTGCGTGAGCGCGGCTATTATCTCCATCCCGCGCTTTACGGCCAACCGTCGCAGAGAAGCATCGAATGGGCCGACCATCCCGCCTTGATGAAACGGCTCGGCGAAGCGGCAAGGAATCATTGAACGGCCAAGCAGGAGGCGGCAGCGAGTTCAATGGCCGCCGCAAGACGCTCCACAGTAATGTTGGGGGCTGGAATTCAAACTGAAAAGGGATTTTGATGATGAAGCGTCAACTGCCTCTTGCACCGTTGATCCTGATGCTGCTCGCAGCCGAACCGGCGAACCCCATGCGGATCCGGCCGCAAAGGCCGATTCTTATTTCCGGTCCGATTAACGAGAACCAACTGGTCGTGTTGCGCGGCAACGTTCGGCCTGAAGCCACGCGGATAAACGATCGCGGACCGGTCCCGGATGAAGTGCGCTTGAATCAGTTGTTTCTTCTCTTGCGGCGGCCGGCGGCGGAAGAGCAGGCGCTCGATCAATTCATCAATCAGCTTACCGACCCCAAGTCGCCGAATTATCATCACTGGCTGACGGCCCAGCAACTCGGAAATGAATACGGCTTGGCGCAACAGGACCTCGACACGATTAGCAATTGGCTTGAATCGTATGGCTTTAGGGTGAATGAGGTCTATCCGAACGACATTGTCATTGATTTTTCAGGGAACGTCGGGCAAGTGCGCCGCGCTTTTCACACGGAGATTCACTACCTCGACGTACATGGCGTGAGGCATTTCGCCAACATGTCCGACCCGAAGATTCCCGCTGGACTCGCGCCCGCGATCGCCGGCATCGTTTCATTGAACGATTTTATGCCGCAACCCAACGTACAGATGCGTCCTCAGTACTCGGTCAGTGGCACTTATGGGCTGAGCAGCACACCGGAGTTGGTCGTCCCGGCCGACCTCGAGAAGATTTATAATTTCACTCCCACCTATAATACCGGCTACTCCGGGCAAGGCCAAACGGTCGTCGTCCTCGAGGACACGGATGTTTATTCGACCAGCGACTGGAGCACCTTCCGGAGTACCTTTGGACTGGCTTCAAGTTATCCGACCGGCAATTTCACCCAAATTCATCCGCCGAGCAGCGGAACCAATAATTGCACCGATCCCGGCGTCGTGACAGCACACGAAGGTGAAGCGATCATCGACGCGGAATGGGCGAGCGCCGCGACGCCAAGCGCAACCATCGAGTTGGCCTCCTGTGCGGACACCACGAACTTCGGCGGGTTTATTGCCCTGCAAAACATCCTGAATGCCGCCGGCACACCGCCCGCCGTCGTCAGTATCAGCTACGGCGAGGCGGAAGCGGTTCTGGGAGCTTCCTCAAATGCCGCTGTAGATTCACTCTATCAACAGGCCGCGAGCGAAGGCGTCTCAGTCTTCGTTTCGGCCGGAGACGCCGGCGCGGACGTCGAAGATCAAAATATGACGACCGCAACGCATGGAATCAACGTCAGCGGCTTCGCTTCCACTCCCTACAACGTGGCGGTTGGGGGAACGGATTTCGGCGATACCTATGCCGGCACGAATAGCACGTATTGGAACACCACCAATTCCTCCACCTACGAGTCTGCGCTCTCTTACATCCCGGAAATACCCTGGAACAATTCTTGCGGAAGCGCTTTGATTGCGACCTATCTAGGTTTTTCAGGCGTGCCCTATGGTTCGAGCGGGCTCTGTAACAGCACGACGGCCACAAGCGATGGCCTTATCAATACAGGAGCGGGCAGCGGAGGCCCAAGCTCCGTTTATTCCAAGCCTTCCTGGCAATCGGTTTATGGCAATCCGAGCGACAGCGTGCGCGACCTTCCGGACGTTTCCCTTTTCGCCTCGGACGGTGAATGGGGACATGCCTATGTGTTTTGCTGGTCGGACACCGCGAATGGGGGCAAGTCATGCGCGGGCGCTCCGTACACATGGTCGCTCGCGGGGGGCACTTCCTTCGCCGCGCCCATCATGGCTGGAATTCAAGCGCTGGTCAACCAGGCCACCAGATCCCGGGCGGGCAATCCCAATCCCTCGTTCTATTCGCTCGCCAAGACTGAGTACGGAACTTCGGGCAGCACCGCTTGCAATTCGTCGAAGGGTAACACCGCCGGCGCCAGCTGCATTTTCTATGACGTGACTCAGGGCGATATGGACGTGCCTTGCACGGGCACAAACAATTGCTATCTTCCCTCCGGCACTTACGGCGTTCTCTCGACTTCGGGCAGCGCCTACCAACCCGCTTATGCTGCCGGAACGGGGTGGGACTTCGCCACCGGCATCGGGACGGTCAATGTCACCAATTTGGTTAATGCGCTCGCCACCGGCGAGGCGAGTTTCTCTCCTCCGAGCGTCGGCTTTGCGCCCCAGTCCATAGGAACCACGAGCGCAGCGCAAACGGTGATCCTCGCGGATACGGGGTTAGGGCCACTAGCCATCACGGGCATCACGATCTCAGGTGCGGATACCGGAGCGTTCAGCGAAAATGACAATTGTCCCAGATCGCCGACGACGCTTGCCGTGAGCGCGAATTGCACCCTGCAATTGAGTTTCGTCCCGGACGCCGCCGGACCTCTCAAATCTTCTGTCAGCGTCGCGGATAACGCCGGAAACAGCCCTCAAAGCATTGTGCTCACCGGCGCGGGGAGCGCCTTCAGCCTTTCACCCGCCGGCCTGACGTTTGCGAGCCAAACCGTCGGGACGAGCAGCCCTTCAATGAGTGTGACTCTGACGAACGCGGGGAGCGCTACAGTCAATCTCTGGCAGATCGCTATCCTCGGCGCAGATGCCGGCGACTTCTCCGAGACCACAACCTGCGGCGCGACGCTCGCGGCGTCTGCAAACTGTTCGGTGAACGTGACGTTCAAGCCCACAGCCACCGGCGCGAGGACGGCAACACTGGATTTCAGTGATTCCGCCGGCGGCAGCCCGCAATCTGCGCCGCTGAGCGGCACGGGTCAGTAAGCCGGGCGGCAGCCGGGATAGAAGGCAGATCCCAGCTATGGACCGCGAGGTCGGGCAATTGCAGAAAGCGCAGCAGCAGATGGCGATTCTGCTCTCGAAGCTCAATGCCCGTCTGAGGGGGAATAACAAGACGGAGAACGCGAGCGCGCATTTGAGCCGCTACGAAAAGCCGCGCCTCGGCCCTGCGGCAAAAAACGCGCAAATGGCCCGTCTGCGTTTCTAGCTTCCGTTTCAGGCAGGGGCGAATTCGCAACTCGCCCCTGCCTTTTTCGTCCTTCCACAGCGTCGTTTCATTCCGCGATGCCGTCCTCTGCGCGCTCGCGCTCTTGACATCGCGCGGGCGGATAATTAGCATTTCCCTGTTGTCGGACAAGTCTAAATTCCAATTGTAAACGGGAGAGTCGCTCATGGCTGAACGCAAACTGCATAGGATCTGTGGGATATTCGTGTGCGTATTCATGCTGGGATTCGCAATGTTACCGCAGCACGTGTCGGCGCAGCAGGCGAGCGATTCATCGCAAGCGATTGCGGTGAGCGCGCCGCTCGGCTTTTCAGGCGCAGTCGTTCCGCAACTGATCAAGTTCTCGGGCGTGGCGCTCGATCTTTCGGGCAAGCCGATGACGGGAACGGCCAACCTGACGTTCTCTATTTACGCCCAGCAATCGGGCGGCGAGCCGTTGTGGTTTGAAACGCAGACGGTCGAGCTTGATTCCGCAGGGCAGTACACGGTCTTGCTCGGCGCGACGCGCGGCGGGCTGCCGATGAGCTTGTTTACCTCGGGCGAAGCGCGCTGGCTTGGGATCGAAATCGGCAACGGGCCGGAAGAGCCTCGCGTGCTCTTGCTGAGCGTGCCTTACGCGCTCGAAGCAGGCAACGCGGAGACGTTCGCCGGCAAGCCGCTTTCAGACTTCGTGCTGAAGAGCGGGACGACGGGCGTCCTTGGTTCGATTCTCGCGCCGGGGGGCGCGAAGCCGAAGGCGGAGTTGACAAACACGACGGGCTCGACGACGGTGACGACGGCGGGCGGAACGGTGGGCTATCTACCGCTGTGGGACTCGGCGAGCGACATCACGAAGTCGGCGCTATTCCAATCGAGCGGCAACATCGGCCTGGGGACGACGACGCCGCTATCGCCGCTCGAGATTTCGATGGCGAGTGCAGGGGTGGCGCTGACGCTGAGCGGGGGCGGGACGGGCGGCTTCGGCTACGCGGACATCACGTCGGGAGCGAACCGAGGGTTGCGCCTGACGGCGGGTGGGAACTATGCGAACGGGCCGTCGTTCCAGTTGTGGCAAACGGGTTCGGCGTTCCAGGGGATGTATTTTGACGCGGGTTCGAAGGCGGGGGCGGACATTAACTTTCGCACCAGCCCGACGAGCGGCGTGGTGGCCATGATCATCAAGCAGGGGACGGGCCTAGTCGGCATCGGCACGACGACACCGAGCACGGCGCTCGACGTGAATGGCACGGTGACGGCGACAGCGTTTGTCGGCTCGGGCGCCGGGCTAACGAATGTTGGAGGGGCAATCAGCATCATTACGGGCTCGATGGCGACGCTCGACAGCACGAGCACGACTGCGGCGCTGACGTTGACGAATAGCAGCACCGGCGATCTGCTCGACGCGAGCAACGGGGCCGGCTCGGTCTTCAAGGTGAACAACGGCGGCGGAATCACGAGCAGCGCCTTGGTGACCCAGCCGAGCGTGACGGACACGAGCGCTTCCAATTGCAGCGTCTCGCCGTATTGCGTGAGCGCGAACGTGCTGGGTGGCTACGCCGCGGGCACGACGGCATCGGGCGCGAACGCCATCACGACGGGCGTGGTCGGCGCGACCATTGCGGGCGGCGGCGGCCTCCTCACGGGCACAGCAAGCGGAAACCATGTCACGGATGACTGGGGCACGGTAGGCGGCGGACTCGGGAACATAGCCGGTAACAGCAACTCCTTGACAAATGACGCCGCTTTCGCCACGGTCGGCGGGGGCGGCACCAACACCGCCAGCGCCGCAGGGGCCACGGTCG
>JAKASG010000033.1 GCA_021828285.1 Acidobacteriota bacterium
GCCGCCGTGCGCGAATACGTGGATCACCACAACCAAAATCCCAAGCCCTTCGTTTGGACTGCAAAGATTGAAAAGATCATGGAAAAGATCGCCCGCTGTAAAGCTGCCTATGAGACGCTACACTAGCTCTCGTCACTCGGCGAGAGCTGATAGCCGCCGAACCGGTGGTCTAGCCGACTTGAATGAACCATCAACTTTGTAGCCACCGATCGTTACCTTTTCGTTCGAAATCAGGTCGTCGCCGCACCTTTTTTGGGAAACCACTTGCGGGGGGCGGCCAGCAGACCCACTTCCATTGACGCATTATTAGATACCAAATATTTATACTACTTGTCAAGTATTTTTTCTATTTAGCAAATAATTCGGATAAACAGGTCGGACGATGGGCCTAGATAATTGTTATTTGTCAATTTTTATTGTTGCAATAAACTGAATTGCGGGGATAATGCCGGTGACGCATTAAAGGTAGAGCAGAGTTGTTCTGACAGAGTATTTGTCGAATGAAGCACGTAGCGCGCAAAAGCGAACGCGATCGTTTGATCGTTGAAGCGGTAATCCGCCGCTTTGGACCACTTTCCCGCGTGGCGATCCACGATCTCACCCGTTTGCAGCCCAGCCGCATTTCGCAAATCGTTCAGGAATTGATCGAGAGCGATAAAGTTCTGGCGGCAGGCCGAGCCGACAATCCGATGGGACGCAAGCAGGTTCTTCTGCGGCTGAATGAGAGCCACAGTTTTGTCCTCGGCGTGGGATTTGACGATGAGAAGGTCACGGCAGCGTTGATGGACCTTCATCCGCGGATTTGCGCCAAGGTCGAGGAACCCGTTCGGCTCGAAGGCGGGAAGGACCTGCTGATCGCGCAATTGCTCTCGTGCAGCCGGGCTGCGCTCAAGCACCCTGGGGCCGACGAGTCGAAGCTGCTCGGAATCGGGCTTGCCGGCTCGGGCGTGATGGATAAACAGAACGGAATGGTGGTGATGTCCTCAACGATTGAATTCCTCCGGGAGACTCCTCTAGGAGAGATTTTCGAGCAGGAATTCGGCGTGCCGGTCGCCCTCGAAAACCTGACCCGTGCGAAGGCGGCAGGCGAGAGGCTGCTCGGAGCCGGGCGGATGGCGCAAGACATGGTTTATATCGAATACGGTCATACGGGAATTGGCGCGGGGATTGTTGCGGGCGGAGAGTTGGTTTACGGGTCGGAATTCGCCGCCGGGGAATTCGGACATACTCACATGATCGAAGGAGGGCCGGCGTGCAAGTGCGGGAGCTTTGGATGTCTCGAAACCATCGCGGGCGCCTCCGTGCTCGAGATGCGAGTCCGGAAGGCCATCAGCGAAGGAAGCGGCACGCAGGCCCTCACGCTCGCGGGCGGAGATCCTGAGAATATTTCCGGATGGACCGTTCTCAAGGCCGCGAGCCTGGGTGACAAGACATGCCTTGCCATCACCGAGCAGATGACGAACTATCTGGGGCTCGGTCTGGCCAACCTGGTGAACCTTTTTAATCCTTCCATGCTCGTGCTTGACCAGCGGCTCAGTCTGGCCGGTCAAAGTTTTCTCGACGAACTGACCCGCGTGATTAGACGTCAGGCGCTGGTTCATTCGACCGAGCGATTGCAGGTGCGGTTCGGGGAATTGGGCGACGAGGCAAGCGTCCTGGGGATTGGGTCAATCCTTTTGGAAGAACATTTTGAGATTCCGGCGCTCAAGCCGCCGCGCTTTATGATCGAACCGGTGAAAGAGCGCCCTTTTCGGGCACGAAGAGCCGAAGCGGCGCCTGCTCCGGCGGGACACGCTTCCGCTTCCCCCTCGCCGCAGCGCCCGGCGCTTAGGGCGAAATCCCGCGGAGAAGAAGGATGAATCATTTTCTCGGCATCGACGGCGGTGGAACGCGCACCACGGCGAGCATCGCCGACGCCGATGGCCGGGTCATCGGGCGCGGCGTAGCGGGGCCTTCGAATCCCCTCAAAAGCAGTTTCCCTCGAGCGCAACGTGAAATTCTGCGCGCGGCCCGGGCGGCAGCCGGAAGCGCGCGAATCCGGCTCGATGAAATGGACGCGGTCTGCCTGGGGCTCGCCGGAGCGGGACATGAGGCGGTCCGCAAGCGAATGAGCGCATGGCTGCGAAAAGCTATTCCAAGCCGGGTCCGCAGGGTGACCACGGACGCTGAGATCGCGCTAACGGCCGCCTTCGGTCATGGGCCGGGTATCATCCTGATTGCGGGCACAGGCTCCAATGCTTACGCTCGCGACGAACGTGGCCGGATCGAGCGGGCGGGAGGTTGGGGAAGTTTTTTTGACGACGCGGGGTCGGGTTACGAGATCGGAAAGAAGGCCATTACCGCGGCCCTGCGTGCGGAAGACGGCCGGAGCAAGCCGACCGTGCTCGGTCCCCTGACGGTGCGGGCGCTCGGCCTCGGCGACATCAGCGACGTCATTCTGAGTCCGCCGGCGAGCGAGCGCATGGCGGCGCTTTTCGTCGTCGTCCTGAAGGCTGCGCGCCGCGGAGACCCCGTGGCCCGCGAATTGATCCAATCGGCAGGAGTTGATCTGGCCGAGCTTGTGAAGGCGCTTGTCCGGCGTCTCGAATGGAGGAGAAAATCATTCACCGTTGCATGCACGGGCGGCGTATTGGAGAACAGCCCGCTCATTCGGAGCACGGTTGCGCGCCTCGTCCGCTCGATCGCCCCCAAAGCAAGGGTCATCCCGCTTCGCCGCAAACCGGTTGAAGGAGCGCTGACACTGGCGCGCGCTCTGGCGGCGCAGCGCGGTCAGCAGCCCACTCGAAAGCGCCCGGCAAAGAATATGAGCCGTTTTCCCCGTCAAACGGCGGCCTCGGGTCGCGAACCCGAGACTGCGCTCACTGATTTCGGCGCAGACGAAGCAACCGCATCAGCATCATAATGGTGTTATGCGCCGGGAAGGGTCATCGCATGTCCTTAATGATGGAGGAAATTCTCGAGCAGCCGCAGGCTTTGCGCCGCACGCTCCGCGCCGAGCGCGGCCACGCGCTCGAATTCAAGCGCTTCGCCGCGCGCAAGGCTTTTCCCCTGATTGTTCTTGTGGCGCGCGGAACGTCAGATAATGCCGCGCTCTTCGGCCGCTATCTGCTGGAGCTTACGACCGGCATTCCCGTTTCACTCGCGGCGCCCTCGATTCACACGCTCTATCGCGCGAAGCTCAACTTGCGCGGCGCGCTGGTCGTCGGAATCTCGCAATCGGGCGAGGGAACGGACATCAACTGGGTCCTGAAGTCGGCGCAGCGCCAGGGAGCGTACACGCTCGCCATTACGAACGAAGCGAACTCGACCATGGCCCGCCTTGCGGATGACGCGTTCCTGGTGCGTGCGGGGCGGCAGCGCTCGGTGGCGGCAACCAAAACTTACACCGGCCAGCTCATGCTGCTTTATCTGCTCGCCACCGCGCTCGGAAAGGAATTAACCATTGAGGACGTCAGCGCCATTCCGGATTACGCCGAAGGCGCGCTGAAGCTCCGCAAAGAGGTCACCGCGCTCGTCGAGCGTTACCGGTACATGCGGCAATGCGTGGTCGTGGGGCGAGGCTTGAATTACGCAAATGCCTTCGAGCTGGCTTTGAAGCTGATGGAGACCTGCTATGTGGTTGCGGAGCGCTTTTCTTCGGCGGATTTCCTGCACGGGCCCATCGCCCTCATCGAGCGCGACTTTCCCGTTTTGATGTTCATGCCGCCGGGGAAAGTCTTCGAGGATCTTCGCGGGCTGGCGGGGCGGCTCCGCGAGATGCGCGCCGAAACTCTCGTGATTACTTCCGCCGGCGCCGGGCCGTTGCCCGCGACTCGCCTTTTGCGCGTGCCGCGCGTCTTGCCGGAAATTTACACTCCGATTCCTTACATCATTCCCGGCCAGCTCTTCACCGCGCTGCTCGCGGAAGCGAAAGGATTCGACCCCGACCGGCCGCGCTCTCTCCAAATCGTGACGCAAACACTCTGACCTGATATCTTTGCGGCGTAATTTTGCGTCATGCCTCCAGGACATGGCTCTCGAAAAATCGAGCCATCAACTCAAGAGCTTCGTGTGTTTCGGGCAGGTGATAGTCATACCAGAAAGCGTGCGGCATAGCCTCGAAAACGACAATCTCCGCGCGATTCCCGGCGCGGAGGAATGCCCGATGGAGAATGGAAGTGCCGCTCAGCAGGAGGTCGCGCGTGCCGGTAACGAAAAGCGCCGGCGGCATCCCGCGCAAGTCCGCGTAGAGGGGCGAAAGAACCGGATCGCGCGGGTTCGCGTGGCCGATGTACTCCCGGCCGAAAGGCCGATGCTTTGGCGGCTGGAGATAGCCCTGAAACCCCCAAATCGTGAAGAGCGCTTGCGTATCGCCCGGCTGGCTCAGGTCGCCTGCGCCGGAAAAAATTCCGAGCGCGCCGGGCAACGCCATCCCCAGTTGCTTGAGCCGCACAGTGACTTCCGGCGTGAGGATTGCTCCCGCCGAGGTGCCGAACAAGCCCATGCTCGTGGGACGGTGCTCCCGAAGCAGTTCCTTGTAAACGGCGACCGTATCATCCACCGCCGCCGGAAAGGGGTGTTCGGGCGCCAGGCGATAATAAACGGAAACCACCTTCATCTTGGCAAGGTAAGCGATGGGGATGCCTTCAACGAGCGACCCCGAGTCCAAAACGAATCCTCCTCCATGGACATTGATGAGCGCGCAGCCGCGCTTTGAGGCAGGCATCGAAAGCGGCGTGATGATGTCACAGCGGACTCCGCCGATCGTCTTAGACTCAACATGGACGGGAAAGAGCTTGCGCGCTTCGGCGGCCCGGCCAATGCGAAACTCGTCGGTCTCCTTGCGCTGGACCGCCAGCGACGGCGGCGGGCCGTTTGGCGCGGGATGGGAAATGAACCTCTGCGCCGCGGCACTGATCGTTTCCGGAACGGGAACAACGCGTGTGACGCGCTCGGCGCCGTCCGCCCCGATGGTGCACGTGTCGGCATCCGGAAGGCCGCGCAGAGCTGCCTTGCCGGCGGCCGCTGAAAGTGGCGAAAGGACCGCTCCTCCCGCAAGTGCGCTCAAGCGAACCGCAAGCTGACGTCGAGTCAGATCCATCGTTTCCTCCTAATGTTCGATTCGCGCCCGGCCGGCCTCGCTCCAAATCGTGACGCAAACACTCTGAATTGATATCTTCCCGCTCTTGTTTGCTCCTCATGATTCAGGGCGGGCGCCGGGTTTAGCCCGGCGCTGCGCGAGCGCGAGGTAAAGCACGAAGGAAATTGCGAAGCCGACAAACCACGCGTAGTCGTAGAGGCCGCGAAGCGCGGGGATCACAAGGCCGATGAACGCCGCCAAAATTCCCGCTCCGAGCGCACCGATCGCGCGCCCGTTGAATCCCCGCTTGAATTCGTAAAGGCCGCCGCGAACGTAAAGATCGTCCACGGCGATGATTTTCCTGCGAACGATGAAGTAGTCGGCGATCAGCACGCCTGCGATGGGGCCGAGAAATCCCGAGTAACCGACCAGCCATCCGAGAATGTAATTGCCGTAGCTTGCGAGGAGGCGCCACGGCTGCATCAGCAAGCCCACAAAGCACGTGATGAGCCCTCCCGTCCGAAAGCTGATGCGCTTCGGATAGAGGTTTGAAAAATCATTTGCGGGCGAGACGACGTTCGCCGCGACGTTGACATTGAGAGTCGCCATCAGCAGCGCGATCATGGCGATGACGACCGCAACAGGATTCCCGAGCTTGCTGAGCACGACGACGGGATCCCAAATCGCCTTTCCGAACATAATCACCGTCGCCGAAGTCACGGCAATCCCGATAAACGAATAGAACGTCATCGTCGCGGGCAAGCCGAGCGCCTGGCCGATGACCTGGGCGCGCTGGCTTCGGGCATAGCGAGTGAAATCGGGAATGTTGAGCGCCACCGTCGCCCAAAAACCGACCACGCCGGTCAGCGACGGAATGAAGAACTTCATGAACGCGCCGAGGCTGTGAAATTTCGAAGGAGTCGAAAGCATCGGGCCGAATCCGCCCGCGTGCGCTCTCGCCCAGAGCAGCAATACAAGGCCGATGATCAACAGGAACGGCGCGCTCACGCCTTGAAGCCATCGGATGGTTTTGATGCCGCGCAGGATCACGAAAACGTTGAGCGCCCAAAAAACGCCGAAGCAAACCGGCAAGGCAAAGGCAAAATGCGCCCACGCGGGCGCGAGCGCGCGGATCATGGCATTGATGGCCTCGCCGCCGATCCACGTCTGGATGCCGAACCAGCCGCATGCGACGAGCGCGCGCAGCATGGCCGCCACGTTCGACCCGAGCACGCCGAACGCCGAGCGCGCAAAGACGGGAAACGGAATTCCATAACGCGCGCCCGCATGGGCGATGAGCAGCATGGGAATCAGCACCAGCACGTTGCCGAGAAAAACGGTGAAGAGCGCCTGCTTCCAGCTCATGCCGCCCGCGATCATTCCGCTCGCAAGCATGTATGTCGGAATATTGACGCTCATGGCGATCCAGAGCGCGGCGTAGTTATACGTGCTCCAAGTGCGCTTTTCCTGCGGAATGGCGGCGAGGTCGGGATTCCACAACCACCCGCGAACCGGGCCAATTGCGGCTTCGGCGGATTCAGGGATGGGCGCGGCTTCGGGTTCTATCGGCATGGGAGGCGCTCGAGGGCCCGAAGTGAAACGGCGTCACGTCGCGGCCACGGGGCCGTAAGATTCCGGTCGCCGGTCGCGGAAAAACTGCCAGGTCGATCGCACTTTCTGAATCATCTCGAGATCGAGATCGGCGACGAGCAACTCGTCTTTGTCGCGGCTCGCCTGAGCGATGATTTTGCCGCGTGGATCGCAAAAGTAACTCTTGCCGTAAAACTCGCCGATGTCCCACGGCGCTTCGCGGCCGACGCGGTTGATGGCGGCGACGAAATAGCCGTTCGCAACGGCGTGGGCGGGCTGCTCGAGTTCCCACAAATACTCGGAGAGCCCGGCGACCGTCGCCGAAGGATTGAACACGATTTCCGCGCCGTTCAATCCCAGCACGCGCGCGCCCTCGGGAAAATGCCGGTCGTAACATATATAGACGCCGATCTTCGCGTAACGCGTCTCGAAAACCGGATAGCCCAGATTGCCCGGCGTGAAGTAAAACTTTTCCCAGAATCCCGGATGGCAATGAGGAATGTGGTGTTTGCGGTATTTGCCGAGATAGCGGCCGTCGGCGTCAATCACCGCGGCGGTGTTGTAATAGACGCCCGTGATTTCCTCTTCGTAGACGGGAACGATCATCACGATGCGATGCTTTTTGGCGAGCTGCATCATGCGGCGAACGGTGGGTCCTTCGGGAACTTTTTCCGCCGTCCGATACCAGCGGGCGTCCTGCTCGGCGCAGAAATAAGGTCCCGAAAAAAGCTCCTGCAGGCAGAGGATCTTCACCCGCCTCCGGGCGGCCTGCTCGATCAGACGGACGTGCTTCGCCACCATCGCTTTCTTGATGGCACTGAGCGAATCGCGCTGAGGATTCCCATCCGTTTTCGTCTGAATCAATCCGCAGCGAACAAGATTTGCCATGCGCAACCCCTTCTTCTTCAACCCGCGGGTGCAGGCTGAAGCTCTCGCCATCCTAGCGCGAAATGGCGGCGCCTTCAAATGGCGCGGACGCATCTTCAAGCGCCAAGAATTGCTCTCGAAGCGCCGGGACGGCGAGTGGAGACAAGAGGGATGAGCCGCGCCAGGGTTAGAAACCCAAGCGCAGCGCTTCCCTCTTCACGCGATTAGTTCAGAATTTATAAGTCAGCGAAAATTGCATGACGCGCGGGCCATTGAGCTGATCAATCGAGTTCAGCGTGCCGAACCCTCCGGGGCCGCTGTTGGGCGTGAGGAAGCATTTCTGATTCACGCTTGTTCCATCGCCGCAAGTTGTCCCGACGGGATTGTACTGATCCTGGTTGATTCCGGTGCCGTATTGGACGTAGAAGTTGGCGGTGTTCGGCACATTGAACATTTCCGCCTCGATGGTGACCGTCTGATGCTCGCGGACGTGGAAACTTCGCGCAAGGCCCAAGTCTATTTCAGCAATTCCCGGACCGTAGTAGGGATTGAGCCCGATCAAGGGCGAGGGGCCGGAGGCGTTGATGCCATCGGCGGTGTTCGAGGTGCTCTCGTTGAAGGCGGAATCGTTCAGCTCATTCCCGCTCGGCGCAGCATTGAGAAGAGCGGCGTAGGGGCGGCCGCTGTTGAAAGCCATTTCCGTGCTGATCATCCAGTTCGAGAGCAAGGCTCTGGCCGCTCCGGTGCTGAAGTGGAATTGCGGCTCATAGACCCCGGCGATCGAGAAGCGCTGCCGCTGGTCGAGCAGGCAGGGTGAACTCGTGTTGGCGAGATTGAACTGGTTGTAGAAATCCACGCCGTGGCGGCACATATCCTTGGAATAAGTGTAGGAGACGAGCCCTTCGAGCCCGTTCGCCAGGCGCCGCTGCAGCTCCGCATAGAGCGAATTGTAATTATCCACGCCGGGGCTGATCAGCGCGTTAATTTGCCCGAAATTCGGATTGATTTTCCCTTCTGTGAGCAAGCCGCTGTCGAGGTTGGGACCGGTGACGACCGGGCCCGAGCAAGTCGGCCCGAGAGTCGTAACGGGGACCTCGGCCGAAATGCAATATTGCGTCGTTCCGGCGGGAGGAAACAGATTCATGTCGTAGGCGCTCGAGGCGATCAAATGATAGCCGTGGCTCCACATGGTTCCGACCGAGAAAGACATGCTCGGCGAAAGCTGCTGCTCGATTTCAAGATTCGATTCGAGGATGGCCGGCGTCTTGAAGCCAGGGTCCACGAGCGAGATGTTGGACGACCCTGCGAAGAACGAGGGGCTGGTGATCCTGTTCGGGAAAGTCGGCCCATCGCCGAAGCCCGGCGCGATGATCGTCGGCGTTTGCGCGTTCGGCGGATTGGAAGAATTGAAGATGGTAAACGTGCTGGACTCCCGCAAGCCGTTGGTGGCGACGGAATTTTCGTAGTTGATTCCGTCGAGGATTTCGTAAAAGAGCCCGATCCCTCCGCGCACGACGGTATGAGGCAGAGGATTGTAGGCAAAGCCGAAGCGCGGCGCCCAGCGGCCGTAATTGTTCGGGAATTGGCCGGTCAGGGGGAAGCCGGGGTTTTCCTGCGGTTGAGGATAAACCTGGAAATCCTCCCGAAGCCCGAGATCGAGCGTCAGGTTCTTCCGCGCCTGGTAATGGTCCTCAACGTAAAAGCCGTAATACGGAAAGGAAAACGGAAAATAAGCGTTGCCCGTGGCCTGCTCGTAGAATGCGTAGTGGCCCAGGGCGAAATTCTCCGGGTTCGAGAAGGCGTAGGTGCCGGTGAAGTCTCCGGGGAAGAAATCCGCGATATGGGTGTGATCGTAGTCCACGCCGAAGCTGAAGTTATGCTTGCCGCTCGTCCAGTTGATGCCTTCATTGAGTTCCCACTGGAATTCGTGTGTCGTCCCGAGAGAGAAGCTCGGATTGCCCAGCTCCATGAACTCCGGCGTGAAAAGATAGACGCTGGGGAAACTCGGATTGACCAAACCGCTGGGCGATTCGATCTGGTCGTCGCGCAGGAAGCTGATGTGAAAATTGCTCAGGAGATTCGCGCGGAGCGACCGGGTCCATTCGATGGTCGCGTGATGGTCGTGGACAAAATTGTTGGAAAGCGCCTCATCCCCGGCGAATGAAACGGGGTTGAAGGTGATCTCGCCGCCCGGCGAGCTGAACCGGTTGTAATTGTATTCGAAAGTCAGGTGATCGGCGTTGTCAAGCTGCCAGTCCACTTTTGGGAAGAAGCTCAAGTCGTCGCGCCGCCGCGCGCGAACGCCGAGGTTCGATTGGATGGCGTGCAAAGCATTGGAGACTTGCTGAAGGTAGGTTGCGCTCGTCGGATCGGGCGAGCTCACGCTGCTCGGCGAAGGAAAAGGCGCGTTCGGCAGGGGCAGCGGCGGCAGAGCCGTGCCCGCAGGGAAAAAGCTCGCTTCATTGACGCTCGATTGGCCCGGATTGACAACGGAAATGGGGTCGAGCTCCCGCTGCTGTTCGTAATCAAAGAAGAACCACGCCTTCTGGACGGCGATAGGACCGCCGGCGCTTGCGCCAAATTGCTGGAGCAGGTCGAGCGGACGGGGCAAGCCGCTCGCCTTATCAATCGCGTCATTCGCGCCCACGAAGCTGTTGTTCCGGTTGTAATAGAAAGCGCTGCCGTGAAACTTGTCGGTCCCCGACTTGGTCACGGTATTGATGAATCCGGCGCCCGCGCCGCCGTAAGCCGCGGAATAGGGGCTCGTCGAAACCTGAAATTCTCGCACCGCGTTTTCGCCAAAAACGTAGGGCACGCGAGTGCGGCCGCGCGCTCCGCCGAAATAGTTGCTCGTCGCGTTCGCTCCATCCACCGTATAGGAATTCGCTCCGTTCCCGTTCGCGTAGCCGGAATCGCCGCCGCCTTGCTGCCCGCCGAAGCTCACCAGTCCGAACTCGCCGTCCGCATTGGTGTTCGGGGTCAATAGAACGAAATCCGTGTAGCGCCGCCCATTGAGGGGCAGATTGGCGATCATCGAATTGTTCACTACTGTGCTCGATGTCGCCTGACTCGGCCGGAGCAGAGGGCTGCTGCCAATCACGTTCACCGTCTGGGTCAGCGAGCCCACTTCGAGGCGAATGTTCTGGGTGACGGTCTGGCCGATCTGCACCACCAACGACTTCACCGTCACGGTCCGGAAGCCCGTGTGGCTTACGGTCAGCGAGTATTGTCCCACTCGCATGAGCGGAAAATTGTAAAACCCGTCGGCGTGGCTGGTCGTCACCGTCTTGAACTGAGTCGACAGATTGGTCGCCGTCACCGTGGCGCCGGGGACGACTGCGCCCGATGGGTCGGTGATGCGGCCCGTGATGGCCCCGCGCGTCGCTGAATTTTGCCCGAAAGCAAGCGGCGCGAAGATGAAGCACGCAACCAAGATCGTAGAAAGCCTTTTCATGATTATCCTCCCGAGAAAAATATGCCCAACGGGTTTGAACCCCAAGTTACGCGCAAGTAGATTCAGGGTTAAGATTTCTTGCCAAGGCGGGCTGGCAGGCGGCTCACTTCGAGCCCCAATGAAGTCCATGCGAGTCATGCACCTCGAAGGCTAGCGGTTCGCCTCTGAACCTGGTAGTGATCCCGTCGCCCGACGTGCACTCGAATGGGCATGCTTCTCTTGCCCAAAGTGGAACGCTTTTAGCCTAGCAGCGCTGCCGCGCCATGTCAAACGAGGCCCTTCTCGTGCGGCGTCGAATCGGCTCCGGCGGCTGTCGGCTTCTTTGACAAATCATGCAGGCTGTGTGAAGCTAGCATAGAAATGAACCGCGACCGCATACAGCGGCTGATTGTCGCTCTCATCCTTCTGCTCTTCATCCTCGGGCCGTTGTTTACGGGCGGCGTGGGCCTGCTGGTCAACTGGATTTGGTTCGGCCGCCTCGGTTATCGCGAGCTTTACCTGACGACGCTCGATGCGCGCATCTGGATGAGCACGCTGGCCGGCTTCGGCCTGATCGCCGTGGTGGGAACAAACCTGCTCATCGCCCGCTCGGCGGCGCACCGCCATAGCTTCCACGTTTACCAGGGCACGCCGGAGTTCCCCTTTATTGACCGCCTGGCGGACGCTTTCAATTGGGTCATCTGGATCGGGCTGCTGCTGGTCGGCTTTGTGGTCGCTGAATGGGGCTCGACGCACTGGCTCAGTTACCTGCTCGCGCGGCATGCGCAGAGGGTGGGAACCTCCGATCCGATTTTCGGGATTGACATCGGCTTCTATCTTTTCGTCCTTTCGTATCACTGGTTTCTTTATCATCTCGCGATGGCCACGCTGATCATCTCGATCATTGCCACGGCGTTTCTCTATCTGCTGGAAGGCGGCATTTGGATGACGCCGCGCGGTGTATCGCTCGCCCGGGCGCCGCGGGCGCATCTGCTGGTTTTGGGCGGGCTTGTGTTCGCGCTCCTCGCCTATCGCGCGCGGCTGGCCATGTACGGACTGCTCTTTTCGCCGCACGGAATCATCTTTGGCGCGCGCTACGCAGACGTTCACGCCAAGCTTCCGGCCTTCAAGCTCATTCTGATTCTTTGCGGCGTTACGGCGCTGATGTTTTTCTGGAGCGCGGTGGACGGCCGAATCCGCCGCTCGGTTGTGAGCGTGCTGGCGCTTGCCGCTGTCGCCTTCATCGGGGTCAATGTCTGGCCGGGCATTGTGGAACGGCTGATCGTGACGCCCGACCAGCTCGCGAAAGAAGAGCCTTTCATCGAAAACAACATCCGGCTCACCCGCCAGGCCTACAAGCTCGACCACTTCGAAGTGCGCGAATTTGCGGCTTCCGAGGACCTCACTCTGTCCGACATTCGGTCGAACGTTGCGACCATTCACAACGTTCGGCTATGGGATCATCGGCCGCTCCACGATACGTTCGCGCAGCTCCAGGAAATGCGCGCCTACTACGCATTCTCCGGCATTGACACCGACCGCTATTGGATTAATGGCAAATACCGGCAAGTCTTGCTCTCAGCGCGCGAGCTTTCCACTTCGCTTCTGCCCGATCCCACATGGGTCAACCGGCATTTGATCTATACGCACGGCGAAGGAGTCTGCCTCGGCCCCGTCAACCAATTCACGTCCGACGGTTTGCCGGTGCTGCTTGTGAAAGATATCCCGCCCGTTTCGACCGTGCCGTCGCTCGAGATCACTCGTCCCGAGATTTACTTCGGCGAAAAAAGCAACAACTACTGTTTCGTCAAAGCGCGCCAGCAGGAATTCGATTATCCTTCCGGCAGCCACGACGTTTACACGACGTATCAGGGATCGGGCGGCATTCCCATAGAAAATTTCTGGCGACGACTGCTCTTCACCCTCTATTTCGGCCAAAAAAACATCCTGTTTTCGACCGACATCGCTTCAACCAGCCGAATCATGATCCATCGGCGGATTCTCCGGCGCGCAGAGCGCCTCACCCCGTTTCTCCAATACGACCCGGACCCGTACCTCGTGATTCGGAAGAACGGGTCGCTCTATTGGATTCTCGACGGTTACACGACCTCCTCATGGTACCCGTATTCCACCCCTTTTACCGGCATCGGGAATTACATACGCAATTCCGTGAAAGCTACGATCAATGCCTATAACGGCAACGTCCGGTTCTACGTCAGCGATCCGAGCGATCCGCTGATCAGGGCCTATGAAAAGATCTATCCAGGAGTGTTCAAGCCGCTGTCTTCGATGCCGAAGGATTTGCTCGCGCACATCCGTTATCCTGAAGCATTCTTCACGATTCAAGCGGCGCAATACGCGGTCTACCACATGACCGATCCACGCGTTTTCTACAACAAAGAAGACCTTTGGCGCGTGGCGCGAAGCAACGCACGCGGGCCCGGTTCGCCTATGGTCCCGTATTACGCCATCATGAAGCTCGCCGACGTCGGAACGACGGAAGAGTTCATCCTGATGGTTCCCTTCACTCCGCCGAACAAAAACAATATGATCGCCTGGATGGCGGCGCGCTGCGACGCACCGAACTACGGGAAAGTGGTCGTCTTTGAGTTTCCGAAGAAAAAGCTGGTTTACGGCCCACAACAAATTGAATCGCAGATCGACCAGAATCCCAGGATTTCCGAGCAATTGACGCTTTGGGGCCAGGGCGGATCGAGCGTGATTCGCGGCACGCTGCTCGTGATTCCGGTGATGAAATCCATCCTCTATATCGAGCCGCTCTATCTTGCCGCGCAGGCCGGCGGAGCGATCCCGCAGTTGAAGCGAGTCATTGTGGTCTACGCGGGCCACGTGGTCATGGACCGAACGCTTGACGGCGCGCTCGCCGATATTTTCGGCGGGGCGGTTCCCTCACAAGAGACGGTGGCGCAGTCTGCGGCCGCGGGCAAAAAAGGTATTCCCGGTATGGCGCATAGTTCGACGCTGACGTCGCTCATCCAGCAGGCGAACCAGGAATTTGAGGAGGCTCAACGCCTTCTTCGCCAGGGCCGCTGGGCGGATTACGGCGCGGCAGTGGCAAAGCTGAAACAGACCTTGCGGGAACTGGCCGCCGCTTCACCCAAAAATCCACTCCAGTAAAGCGCGCTTTTCTTCCCATCCACCCCGGCGGCACGGCCATCGAAAGCAATCTGAAGGCTTGAAGCTGAAGGGGGGATTCAAAAGCAGCAGGCGAAGCTCAGGATTCCGAAACGCGCCGGATGCGCGCGCCGACGCGGGCAAGCTTCTCTTCAATTCGCTCGTAGCCGCGGTCAATGTGATAGACGCGGTCCACGATGGTTTCGCCCTCGGCGGCAAGGCCGGCCAGGACGAGCGAGGCGCTCGCGCGCAAGTCGGAAGCTTGGACGTTCGCGCCGCTGAGCCGGACGGGCCCGCGCACGACGGCGCGGCGGCCGTTCACCGTGATGTCCGCGCCCATGCGCGCCAATTCGAGTGCGTGGAGGAACCGGTTCTCGAAAATCGTTTCCGTAATCACCGCGGCGCCTTCGGCCTGGGTCATCAGCGTCATATATTGCGCCTGCATGTCCGTTGGAAAGCCGGGATATTCCGCGGTCACGACGTCCGCGGCGCGCAGGGGTCCGCCCGCTTCAACCTCAAGCTCGTTCGGTCCCGCTTCGCGGATTGCGGCCCCCGCCTCGGAAAGCTTACTGACCGTCGCGGTCAGGTGCGCGGGCTCGACGCGCTTGAGGATGAGATGGCCGCCGGTGAGCGGCGCGGCAACCAGGAAAGTTCCGGCCTCGATGCGGTCGGGGATGATGGCGTGATCGGCGCCGTGCAGCTTCGCGGCGCCGCGGATGCGCAGCGTATCCGTGCCGGCGCCTTCAATCGAAGCGCCCATTTTATTGAGCAGCCGGGCAAGATCTTCCACCTCCGGCTCGCGCGCGGCGTTCTCAAGAATCGTATCTCCCTCGGCGAGGGCGGCGGCCATCATCAGGTTTTCCGTACCGGTCACCGAGATGGTGTCGAAAGTGAATTGCGCACCCTTGAGCCCGCCCGCTCGCGCTTCCACGTAGCCGTGCTCCATATTGATGGACGCGCCCAGTTTCTCGAGTCCTTTGATGTGCAGATTGATCGGCCGCGCACCGATCGCGCAACCGCCCGGCATCGAAACGCGCGCTTCGCCAAACCGCGCGACAAGCGGCCCGAGAACGAGCACCGACGCGCGCATCTGCTTAACCAATTCATAGGGGGCCGTCGGATTCACAAGCCGGCGAGCTTCAATCTCGAGGCGGTTTCCGTGCTCTTCGTGCGTGAGCGCGGAATCCACGCCCAGGTCATCGAGCAGGCTGCGCATGGTGCCGATGTCCCGCACGCGCGGCACGTTCCGCAAAACGACGCGCTCGGCCGTCAGCAGCGACGCGGCCATCGCGGGCAACGCGGCATTCTTCGCGCCGCTGATATTGACGACGCCTTCGACGGGCTTTCCGCCGACGATCGCAAATCTATCCACGGCCCGCTCGCTTGGGACCCTCGCCCGCTCGCGAGCGCTCGGGCAGCACCGCAATCCCTCCGATAAAAGTCTGCTTGACCTTCCAATGCTTGTCGAATACAGCGAAATCCGCGTCGGCCCCCGGAGCGATGGTCCCTTTGTTTTTCTCAACGCCGATGATTCGAGCGGGATTCAGCGTGGCGCAGCGCAGGCATTCCGCTTCGCTACGGCCGATGAAGCGTGCCAGGTTGCGCAGCGCGGAATCGAGCGTGAGAGTGCTGCCTGCAAGGTTCTTCCCGCGCGTCCGGCAAATGCCGCCGCGAACCTGGACGGTGATCGTGCCGAGGCGATAGCGGCCATCGGGCATTCCGGCGGCGCTGATGCTGTCCGTCACCAGAAGGACTCGCTCGAGGCTTTTGGCCCGAACCAGCAGGCGAACCGCTTCGGGCAGCACGTGAACGCCGTCGCAGATCAACTCCGCACTTATGCGGTCGTCCGTCAGCACGGCGCCGATAATTCCCGGATCGCGGTGCGAAAAGGGCCGCATCGCGTTGTAAACGTGGGTGGCATGGCTTGCGCCCGCCGCAATGGCCCGCTCGGCTTCCCCAGCGGTCGCGTCCGAGTGTCCGATCGTCACCCGCACGCCGCGCCGCCGCGCGTAGCGCAGCAGGTCGAGCCCTCCTTCAACCTCGGGCGCGAGCGTAATGACGCGACCCGTTTTCCCCGCAGCTTCGAGCATCCGCGCGAAGGTTCCAACCGAAGGTTTGTGAACGAATTTCTTCGGCTGGGCTCCGCAGCGCAACGTGCTGATAAACGGCCCTTCAAAGTGAATGCCGAGCGGCCGCGCACCGAAACGCTCCGGCCAATCACGGCTCGACTGCGCATGCCGGATCCAGCCGCCGAGACCCCGCGCTGCGGCGAGAGTCGCGGGAATATCGGCCGTCATGGTGGTCGAGAGATAAGACGTCACGCCGTGCGACGCGTAAAACCGGCCGATCGCGGCAAGCGCCGCTTCGCTCGCTTCCATCGAATCGTGCCGGGCCGCGCCATGCGTATGGATATCCACCAATCCCGGCGCGAGGATGTGGTCGCCAAGGTCAACCACCGTCGCGCCGCGCGGCGCCCTTAGATGACGGCGCGCGCCGGCCTTGACAATCACGCCGTCTTCGACCAGCACAAGACCGTCGCGGATTTTATCGAGCGGCGTGAAAATGGTGTTTGCGTAAAAAGCGAAAGTTCCCATGGATGAATAGCCTTTCAAGCCCTGGGGCGGCGCGAGTGTTCCTTCCACGCCGCCCGCAAAAGAGCAGCAGGATTCTTGGCTTGGACGAGCTTGCGCAACGCTTCGTCCTTCGAGATTCCATTCCAGATCATCAGCATCGCCGCGGACAAATTATAGCCTGACTCCTCGAGAACGCGCTGCGCGCGCGTCCGCCGCGCGCCCGTCGCCGCCATAAGAGCAACGAGGCCGCGCTCGCGCAATTTCTGATTCGTCAGCCGGCCGCTCGTCATCCAACCGGAAAGCACCCGGCCCAGCCGCACCATCGCTGCGGTCGAAAGCATGTTGAGAACAAGCTTTGTGGCCGTTCCCGCCTTCATGCGCGTCGAGCCCGTCACCACCTCCGGGCCGGTCACGGGAACAATGGCCACATCTGCCTCGCGTTCGAGCGCGCTCGCGGGATTGCAGGTCACGGCGATTGTCTTCGCACCCATGCGGCGGGCAGTGCGGAGCCCTGCAATCGTATAAGGCGTGCTGCCGCTTGCTGAAACGCCCACGACCACGTCCTCGCGCCGCAAGCCGATCCGGCGAAGATCGCGGGCCGCGGCGAGAACGTCGTCTTCCGCGCCCTCAACGGCATGAAGCAGCGCTCGCGAGCCGCCGGCAATGATGGCGCGAACGCGATTCGTTCCGAAGGTCGGCGGGCATTCGGCGGCATCGAGCGCGCCCAGGCGGCCGCTCGTCCCCGCTCCGAGATAAATCAGCCGGCCGCCCTCTTCAATCGCGTGGACGATCAAGTCCACGGCGCGAGCGGCCTGGGGCAGCGTCCTGGCCACGGCTTTGGCGACGGTCCGGTCTTCGCGATTGATCAGGCCGAGAATCCCTCGAGTCGTCTGTTGGTCAAGCAACCCCGACGCGGGATTCCGCTGCTCAGTGATGCGCTTTGAAGGACGTTGTCTCATGCGGGTTGACGCTCAACGGCAAAAACCGCCGGGGTTCGGACGGCATCGCGGCGATGAACCATCACCCGCCGGCGCTCCGCCCAAAAGCCGCGAATCCTTTTCTCCCGTCCGGGTAATCGCGCTGAAAACCCTTCCGCGGCCGAAGACACAAGCCGTAAAATTATACCCATCGCCGTGAAGCTGCGGGGCGCCGGGAGCGACTTTCGCAACTCTTTGATTGACATGCGGGCGCGGCGAGTATATAGGAAAGAACGTTTCATTGTGAAGCGAAAGTGAAAAGGAGGGATTCAGCTTTGTCGTCATACCGCAAAATCATTTCCGTTATTTTTCTTACGCTCCTCGTGCCGGTGGCGATTTGGTCCGCCAGCCGGAGAAAAGTTCAAACGGTTCACTCGGGTCTCACACCCCAGGCGCTTGCTCCGATCGCAGGCGACGTGGAATCGGCCATTCAAGCCGGCCAATGTCACGGCGCGGTCGTGCTCATCGGGCACGACGGGAAGGTCGTCTATCGCCGCGCTTTCGGTTACCGCGCGCTGACGCCGAAAAAATTGCCGATGAGGGTCAACACGATTTTTGACATGGCCTCGCTCACCAAGGTGATCGCCACCACGCCGGCGGTGATGCAGCTCTGGCAAGAGGGAAAAATCCGTCTCGATGATCCGGTCGCTGACTACTGGCCGGCTTTCGGTGAAAACGGCAAGGGCGACATCACCGTGCGCGAATTGATGACCCATTACTCGGGCTTGCCGCCCGATCTCGACCTGGTCAGGCCCTGGTCGGGTTACGACACCGCCATGCGCATGATCACGGAGGTTCATCCGATCCTGCCTCCGGGAACGCAGTTTCTATACAGCGACATCAACTTTGAAACGATGGGCGAGCTGGTCCAGCGAATCAGCGGGGAGCCGCTGAACGTTTATTGCGAACGTCACATCTTCAAGCCGCTCGGCATGAAGGACACCCTGTTTCTGCCGCCTCGCTCGCTTCGCTCCCGCATCGCGCCCACGGATTATGAATATGGCACTTCCGGACCCATGCTTTGGGGCGTGGTCAACGACCCGACGGCGCGCCGCATGGGCGGCGTCGCCGGACACGCCGGATTATTTTCGGACGCGGACGATCTCGCCATCTATGCGCAAACGCTGCTCAACGGCGGAATCTATCACGGCGTGCGAATCCTCAGCCCGCTCACCATTGAGAAAATGTCCACCCCGCAATCCCCGCCGGACAAAATGGCGCTGCGCGGTCTCGGCTGGGACATTGATTCGCCGTTTGCATCGAACCGCGGCGAGCTTTTTCCAGTCGGCTCTTACGGCCACACGGGCTTTACCGGCACTTCCATCTGGATCGATCCGGTTTCGGATACCTACGTCATTGTCCTTTCGAGCCGCCTATATCCCTACGGGATCGGCAACGACATTCCTTTGCGGGCGAAGATCGCAACCCTGGTTGCGGCGGCGCTCGGCCCGGCCAGCAATCGCAAGGTCCTTGATAGCCATAAATCGCTGACCGGATATTACGAGCTGATGGGCGCCTACCGCATCAGCGGCTACCGGAACGGAAGAGTGGAAACGGGAATTGACGTTCTCGAAGCCGAGCATTACCGGCCGCTCCGGGGACTGCGCATCGGCTTGATCACGAATGAGACCGGCCGCGATTCCGAAGGCCGCATGACCTTCGAGCTTTTGCATTCCGCTCCAGGAGTCAGGTTGAAGGCGCTCTTCAGCCCCGAACACGGCTTTTACGGCATGGCCGATCAGCCGGTGGGTTCGACTCGCGAGCCGAACACCGGATTGCCGATTTACAGCCTATACGGCAAGAACCGCCGGCCAACCGCCGAAGAGCTTCGCGGATTGAACGCGATGGTCTTTGACATTCAGGATGTCGGCGTGCGGTTCTACACGTTTATCACCACGCTCGGCTACACCATGGAAGCGGCGGCAAAACATCACCTCGCTTATTACGTTCTCGACCGCCCCGATCCCATCTCTGGACAAATAGTCGAAGGGCCCATCCTCAATCCCTCCTTGCGCTCGTTTGTCGGATACTTCGAGCTTCCCATCCGCACGGGCATGACGGTGGGAGAACTCGCAGAGATGTACAACGGAGAGGAACATCTGGGCGTCCACCTGCACGTTATCAAAATGCGCGGCTACCGGCAGTCGGATTGGTTCGACGAAACGGGGCTGACCTGGGTCAACCCATCGCCGAATCTCCGCGATCTTGCGGAGACGGTGCTCTATCCCGGCGTTGCGATGGTCGAACCCGCAAACGTCAGCGTCGGCCGCGGAACCGACCGGCCGTTTGAGGTGCTCGGTGCGCCATGGATCAACGGGCCCGAGCTGGCCCGATACCTGAACGCGCGGCGAATCCAGGGCGTGCGATTCATGCCGATGGACTTCACGCCCACGAGCAGCAAGTTCGCCCATCAAACCTGCCATGGCGTGCAAATCATGCTCATTGACCGTCAGGCGCTCAATTCGCCCGAAATGGGCGTCGAGCTCTCTTCGGCGTTGTATCATCTCTATCCCAACGATTTCGAAATTGATAAGACGATTCTCCTTGTCGGTTCGCACAAGATTCTCGATGAAATCAAGCAGGGAGTTGATCCGCGCGAAATTGCATACCAGTGGCAACAGCCGCTGATGACGTTCAAAAAAATGCGATCGAAGTATCTGCTGTACCGCTGAATGAAGATGATCTTCCAGCCGAACGAAAGCGTTTGACACGCGCCCGCAGAGTGGTATGCTTGGCTCCAGTGGAGATGTCCGCGGCCGGCGATCGAGCCTGCGGGAGGCGATCGGCGCGGGATGGGCCAGCGTGGTCACAAAGGCAAAGTGGATTCTGATGGTGGCTTTGGCGTTCACCCTCGCGGCTCCGGGAGCGACGGCGAGGAGGCGAAAGGACCAGCAACAGAGCTATGTCTCCTCGAGCGATCCAACGGCCCGCCTCTACCAGCTCCTCGATAATTCTTTCGGCGGCAAGCTGAAGGATTTCTATGTGGCCGGCGACGTTTATCCGGACTCCAACCACCCGGGAAGCAGTCTCCAGCACTTCCTCCGCGTGGAGTACGATAAGAACCTCTTCTTCGGGCGCCTTCAGATCTATGTCCGGAGCGTCGGCCAGCCGACCGCCGACCAGCTCAAGACTTATACGACGAAGCAGCTTTATGACTTCGGCGAGATCGATACGGAAGAGTTTGAAAAAATTGATTCCGGGCCGTTCGGCGATACGGGCGACCTTTACCTGGCCGTCAAAGACGAAAACGGTCCGCTTACTCCCGCCTCGATTACCCAAAAGATTTCCGATGAATACGACACGCTGGTTTCGCAGTACATCCTGCCGGCACTAGAAAAAGAAGCAAAACACAACTCGAAGTGATTCAACCGGAGAAAGCACGCCTTTATTGGGCCTGCCCCCAAATGCGGTTGAATTCCCGCTCGTAGCGCGCCGCAACGGCGGGATCGTGAATGAAGATTGCGTTCTCATAGTTAAATTTGTTGGCGCTAGTCGTCCAGTTGAAGCTGCCCGTTTCGCAAATCCGCCCGTCGAAGACGGCGAATTTATTGTGCATGTACGAATTGACGCCGCGATACCCTGCCGAAAGGCGCAAAGAAACGCCGTGCCGGCGGAGCCACGCGTCTTCCGAATAGGGCTCTTCCGCCTGATGGGCGTCCGTCACGATGCGCACGCGAACGCCGCGGCGGCGGGCCGCAATCAGCGCGGAAACAATCGCACGATCCGTGATGTCATAAACGGCCACATCGAGCGTGTGGCGCGTGCCGTCAATCTCGCTCACGATATGCTCCGCGATGTGGTTGCCGTCGGAAAAATACGGCCCCTCGATGACGGCTGCGCCAGCTTGAGCGCCGCTGCTCGCCCGCGCGGACAGAGCCTGCCTGCTGCAAGAGCTCAAGGCAAGCGCCGCTCCCAGCACCGCGACGCCGATCGAAGTGAAGTGAATTCTCATCACGCAACCCTCCGAGCAAAAATCTGAATTTGAGCGAACCGGCGTGGGGCGCCTTATCGCCGCCGCCACCATTTCCAGAGAAGATAAGCTGGAACCCCGCTGCCCACCAGCGCGAGTCCCCAAAGCGAGTCCGTCCGCTGCTCGCGAAACGTGTTGATCAGAAGCAGAGCGGCCAGAATGACGAATACCGCGGGAACCACCGGATAACCCCAGGTGCGATAAGGGCGCGGAAGCGACGGCTCCTTCCGGCGCAGAATGAAAAGCCCCGCAGTGACGAGCGCGTAGAAAAGGAACTCGGAAAAAATCACCTTCGTATAAAGCGTTTCGTAGGTCCCGCTCAGGGCAAGAAGCACCGCAACCACCGCCTGGGCCGCAATGGCCGCGACCGGCGTGCGGAAGCGGGGATGAACGCGGGCGAGCGCCTTGGGGAAAAGACCGTCGCGGGCCTGAGCGTAAGGAACGCGCGATCCCGATAGAATCGAGCCGTTGAGCGTGGCGAAGGTCGAGACGAGAACGCCCACGGCAATGAAGGCTCCGCCCGCCGTGCCCATAAAACTGCGAGCCGCATCCGCGGCGATCGTGTTCGTCTTGAGCGCCACGGCCGAGGGGAGAACGTAGAAGTAAGCGATGTTCGCAAGAATGTAAACCGCGCCGACGAGAATTGTTCCGGCGACCAGGCCGAGCACAAGGTTGCGCTGGGGGTTTTTCACTTCGCCCGCCACCATGCTCAGGTTGTTCCAGCCGTCGTAGCCCCAAAGAGCGGAAACCGTCGCGAGCCCGAAGGCGGCGATGATGCCTCCGTGAACAGGTCCGCCCGCCGCGGCGCGGAGATTCGCAAACGAGCCGTGGCCGAGCAAAATGCCGAAAATAATCAGGACCGCAAGGACAGCGAGTTTTGCCGCGGTGAACGTTGTTTGCAGTGCGCCGCTGCCGCGCACTCCGAAGATGTTGACGACGGATAAGAAGAGGATCATCGCCGCTGCGACCACCTGAATCCCGCTCAGTCCAAGCGAAAATCCGGAGCCGCCCAATCGCATCCGCCAGACGGGTGCGGTCAGCGCGGGGAAAAAATAGGCAAGATAGAGAGCGAAGCCCGTGGCAATCGCCGCAATCGAACCGCTCTTCGCGACGATGAATTCCGTCCAGCCGTAAAGAAAAGCGAGCGGCGGCCCGTAAGCTCGGCGAAGATAGACGTACTCGCCGCCGGCTTCCGGAATGGCGGCGCCGAGTTCAGCGTAACCCATCGCGCCGAACAAGCTGAGTATTCCGGCAAACGCCCAAACGCCCAAAACCATCCACGGGCTCCCGACTTCGCGCAGCATCACGCTCGGAACCACGAAAATCGCCGTGCCAATCATCGTTCCGGCGGAAACCGAAGTCGCGCCAAAAAGCCCCAGGCCTTTGACGAGCTCTTTGTTTTCAGCCATGCGCGACCTCATCTCGCCGCGTGCGAATGAAGCGGCTTGCTAGCCAGCCGGTGGAGAACGTCACAATGCTTCCGATGGCGACGTACCAGGTCCAGGCGATCGAAATCAGGTGATCATGACCGGCGAGCATCACGCCACCGAGCGTCAGCAGGCCGAGCGAAGCTCCAATGAAAACCCCGCGGCCTTTCGCGCTGCGCGTGAGCGCGCCGAGCATGAAGATGCCGAGCATCGCGCCGTAACTGACGGACGCGATGGTGAGCGCGAGCACGAGCACGCTTTCCTTCGCCCATTGAGCGACGAGCGCGACCAGGATCAGCACGACGCCCCAACCGAGCGTCATCAGGCGCGAAACGCGGAGGTCGTCGCGCGGATCCGACTGCGGCCTGAAAAAGGGTTTATAGAAATCGAGCATCGAGCTTGACGCGAGCGAGTTGAACGCGGCGCTCAGGTTCGCCATCGCGGACGCAATAATCGCCGCGGTCAGAAGTCCCGCCAGGCCGCGCGGCAGCTCCGTGACGACGAAGGCCGGGAAAATCTGGTCGGTGCGGGCGAACGGCGTGGCCGGAGGGTGAAAGTGATAGTAGGCGTAAAGCACGACGCCCACGACCAGGAAGAGGGCGAATTGAAAGAGGATGATGAGGCCGCTCGAAAGCAGCGCCGCCTGGCTCTGCCGCTTGTTCTTGGCCGCAAGCAGCCGCTGCACGATCAATTGGTCGGTGCCATGGCTCGCGCAGGTGAGGAACGTGCCGCCGATGAGTCCGGACCAGAACAAATAAGGCTCGTGCCAATTGAAATGAAAATTGAAGACCGAGAATTTGTGAGCGGGCGCGGCCAGGCGAACCACTTCGCCCCAGCCGCCGGGTATGGAGTGGACCGCGAGGAAGAGCGCGACGATGGTGCCGCAGATGTAGATGGTCAATTGCGTGACGTCCGTCCAGATCACCGCGGTCAATCCGCCCCTGAAAGTATAAAACAGCGTGAGGACCGTGACGATCAGCACGGCGGGAAAGACGCCGGTGCGGAAAATCACCTCGATGACAATCGAGATGGCGAAAACTCGAACGCCTTCGGCGAGCGCGCGCATCACCAGAAACATTCCCGCCACAAAGAGCCTCAGCTCGCGCCCGAAGCGGCGCTCAATGTATTCATAGGCCGTATAAATCTCGCCCGCAAAGTAGCGCGGCAAAAGCACGAAGCTGACAATCACCCGCGCGACGAGATAGCCGAAGACGAGCTGGAGGAAATTCATGTTTGAGGCGTAGGCGATGCCCGGAGTGCTGATGATGGTGAGGATGCTGGTTTCAGCGGACACGACCGAGAGAGAAATGGCCCACCACGGCAGCCGCCGCCCGCCGAGGAAATAATCGTGGAGTGAGTGCTGGCGCTTTCCGAAACGCGCGCCGAGCAGCGTCACTCCGGCCAGATAAATGACGACGACGGCCAGATCGAGCCAACTGAAAGCCACCCGCTCTCCTTGGCGCCGGCCTCGGCGCGGTCGCGCCACGCTCGATGCGGAAAGCGGCGTGCGACGCGCCTTTGGGCGGAGCGCCGCGAGTGTAGCGAAGCCGCCCGGGAGTGTCAATAACCAGGGCGGGCCGAAGTTTTGCAGGCGCTGCCTGCGTCCGGGACGTACGGCGGAGAAATGAGGTTCTGCGGAGGGCCGGCTTGAGGCGCGCAGCTCTTACGGGAACCGCAGCACGAGCCCGGTCGAAATCCTGAACCGGGTGCGGTGGTCGGGGGCGAAGTTGGCATGGAGGTAGTCCGCCTGGACGACGCGAAACCAGAGCGCACCGAAAATCTTCACGTCCACCCCGCCGCCCAGCGCCGCGGCGAAGACGCTGGCCGTGGCGGGCTGCGCGAGGCCAGTCACGGCACCCGCAGCCGTGGTCTGCCCGTGGGCCACGCCAAAAAGAACATGCGCGAATGGAACCACGCGCGGAATTACGTGGGTCGAGAGCTGAGGGCCGAAGAGGGCAGTTACCTGGTTGGTCTCGATGTTCCCTTGCGGGTACTGTTCGCTGACGTCCCCCACGATGCCGAGCGCGACCGCGCGCGAATGAAGCGGGTCGAATTCGCCCGAAGCCCCCCAGCCGACCTGGTGGAAGGTCGTGCCTCCAGCGGTCTGCTCTACAGGGTTGCAGCCCTCGGGGAGGGGAACCAGGCAGTCCGACGTGGCGACGGTTGCCCCCCCGAACAGGGCGAACCTCGGGAGAACAGGAACGCCTTGAGCGCCCGCCGCCGCCGGGAAGGCGAGCAGCGGCGCGGCCAGCATCCACAGTTTGGCTTTTCGCATATTGCCTCCAGCTCGGATTTGCGCCGCTCGGGCGACTACCCCAGCCCTGCGCAAGATGACCCTCGCTACTCAGTCCGTTCCCCCGCTCAGGCTAGATCCCGAGGCCGTGGCCGTGAATGCCGGGCTCGAGAACTCGGTGTTCCAGGTCCAGCTCACCGAAAGGCTATAATTCGTCGCCACCCCGTTTATAGGCGAAGTGATATTGACCATCCCTCCCGAAACCCGCGCCGAGCAGCGTCACTCCGGCCAGATAAATGACGACGACGGCCAGATCGAGCCAACTGAAAGCCACCCGCTCTCCTTGGCGCCGGCCTCGGCGCAGTCGCGCCACGCTCGATGCGGAAAGCGGCGTGCGACGCGCCTTTGGGCGGAGCGCCGCGAGTGTAGCGAAGCCGCCCGGGAGTGTCAACCTTCAACGTTGAATTTGAAGAGGACTCGATCCCGCCGCGGGTTTTTCGACACGCCGGCGTTTGCGAGTCTGCCTCCTGAGAGCCCGCTGCGCATGTTACAATGCGGAATGAGGATTTGGCGGGGAGGCACGCAAGTCCACTTTCGCTCCCGCTGAAAATTTCTATGGCGACGCGTGGCATCAAAAGCGCGGATTTCGCGGAATTGCCGATTATTCCGGTCCGCGAAACCGTTCTTTTTCCAAACGCCATTCTGACGCTCAACGTCGGGCGCGAAAGCTCGCTGAAGCTCGTCAACGACCTGCCGGAGGAAGGAAAGTTTCTGGGCGTTGTGACGCAGCGCGACCCGCGCGTGGAAAGTCCTCAGCCGACGGACCTCTACCAAATCGGCGCGGTCGCTTTCGTTCATCGCGTGATGAAGCTGCCGAGCCAAAGCCTGTTCATCCTGGTCGAAGGCTTGCAGCGGATCGCCGTCGAAGAGATTTACCAGATGGAGCCTTACCTGCGCGCGCGGGTGAGGCCGCTCGCGGACGTTCCGCCCACCGCAAAGAACCCGGACTTTGAAGCCCTGGTTCGGAACGTAACCGCGCTCTTCCAGCAAGTCGTGCAGATCTCACCCACGCTTTCCGACGACCTGCAAACCGCGGCCATGAACATTGACGAGCCGACTCGCCTGGCCGACTTCATCGCGGCCAATTTGCCGACGCTTTCGACCACGGAGCGCCAGGAACTGCTCGAGACGCTCGACCTTCAAGCGCGGCTCGAACGGATCAATCGCCAGCTCGCGCGCGAAGTGGAAGTTCTGCAACTGCGCTCAAAAATTCAGTCGGACGTCCAGGACCAGGTGACCCAGGGCCAGCGCGAGTACTACCTGCGCGAGCAGCTCAAAGCCATTCAAAAGGAGCTGGGCGAAGGCGATGAGCAGCAGGAAATCGAAGAGCTGCGGAAGAAGATCGAAGCCGCGGGCATGACGGAAGAGGCGAAAAAGGAAGCGGCTCGCGAGCTGGGCCGGCTTGCGAAGATGTCTCCCGCCGCGGCCGATTACCACGTGACCCGCACCTATCTCGACTGGCTGGTGGCGCTGCCGTGGAATCGCGTAACCGAGATGAAAGTGGATTTGGCCAAGGCCAAGGCCGTGCTCGATGAAGACCACTACGACCTTGAAAAAATCAAGGAGCGCATCCTCGATTACCTTGCCGTGCTGCAGCTCAAGCCTCAGATGAAGGGGCCGATCCTTTGTTTCGTCGGCCCTCCCGGCGTGGGAAAGACTTCGCTTGGGAAATCCATTGCGCGGGCGCTCGACCGGAAATTCGTGCGCATGTCGCTCGGCGGAATTCACGATGAAGCCGAAATCCGCGGCCATCGCCGGACGTATATCGGCGCCCTGCCCGGCCAGATCATCCAGGGCATCCGCCGCGCGGAAACTCGCGACCCGGTCTTCATGCTCGACGAAGTGGATAAAATCGGACGTGATTTCCGTGGCGACCCTTCTTCCGCGCTGCTCGAAGTGCTCGACCCGGAGCAAAACTCCCATTTCCGCGACAACTACCTTGACGTACAATTCGATTTGTCGAAGGTGCTGTTCATCTGCACCGCCAATGTGCTCGATACCGTTCCTCCTCCGCTGCTCGACCGCATGGAACTCCTCGAGCTCCAGGGCTACACGGAAGGCGAGAAAATCCAGATTGCCGTCCGCCACTTGATTCCCAAGCAGACCGAAGAACACGGCATCAAGAGCGGCGAGCAGATTGAGTTCACACAAGAGGCGCTCGGCGCCATGATCCGGCATTACACGCGCGAGGCGGGCGTGCGCAACCTCGAGCGGGAAATCGCCACCGTGTGCCGCAAGCAGGCGCGCAAGATCGCCGAAGGCGCGAGGGACAAGCTCGTGGTTACCGCGGAGAATCTGGCGGATTTTCTCGGCGTGCAGAAATTCCGTCTCGAGATGGAGATCGTGGACCGCACACGCCAGCCCGGCGTGGTCGTCGGACTCGCGTGGACGCCGACGGGCGGCGATGTGCTTTTTGTTGAAGCGAGCGCGATGAAGGGCGGCAAAAACCTCGCAATGACCGGGCACGTGGGCCAAGTCATGCAGGAATCCATGCAAGCAGCTCTCGCCTGGGTGCGCGCTCACGCCGCAGATTACGGGATCGATCCGGATTTTTTCCAATCTCTCGACGTGCACATTCACGTTCCCTCCGGGGCAATCCCGAAGGATGGGCCTTCGGCCGGCGTGACCATGGTGACGGCGCTGGTTTCCGCGCTGACGCGGCGCCCGGTCCGCCCGCGGCTCGCCATGACCGGAGAAATCACCCTGAGCGGGCAGGTGCTGCCCATCGGCGGCGTCAAAGAAAAAATCCTTGCCGCCAAGCGCTCGGGAGTCCAGCAGATAATTCTTCCCGAAGAAAATCGTTCGAATGTCGGGGAGGATTTGACGCCAGAGATGCTCGCGGGCATCGAATTGCTTTATGTGAAGACGATTCGGGATGTCCTTGCGCTGGCGCTTGAAAAGGATGCCGTCAGCGCCGAGACAACAAAAACGGCGCGCGACCAGTCGCTGGTTCCCTCGCCGGCCGGCGCGCCCAACTGAGTGGCCGTTGCAGCGTTTTGCTCGCTTTCTCCGCCCGACCCGGGATACTCGAATTTGAATCTCTGCACTGAATTGCAACGAAACCGGAGGGGCCAGTGAAGACGATTCCCTCGCGCATGGCCGCGTCGAAGGAACTGCTGCCCGCCGCGGCGCTCGCGCGCTTGGCCTCGATTTCCTTCAGCCTTTGCGTTCTCACACTCCTGCTTTCGCTCGCGGCTTCGCAAATCTTTCTTTCGATCGCCGGGGTATTGTATTTCGCGCATTTGCTGCGCGACAAACCCTCGATTGTTTTTCCGCCCATCAAACTTCCCCTTGCGCTTTTCTGCCTGCTGACGATTCTTTCGCTCGTCGAGTCGGCAAATCCCGGCGCCGGCGGCTTCGCCGTGCGGAAGCTGACCCTTTTCATGATCATTCTTCTCACGGCAAACCTGATCGTCACCCCCGAGCATCTCGAAAGGCTTTATCAGGGGATCTTCATCGAGTCGGCGTTCGTGGGCCTGATCGCGGCGGGGCAATTCATCAAGCAGTTGCACGCGGTTCAACTGCTGCATCCGCACCACCTCTATCGTTACATGGTTTCGACGCGCATCCACGGGCTGATGGGCGACTGGATGAACTTCGGCGGACAGCAGATGCTCATCTTCGCAGCCTTGGCGGCATTCCTGTTGTTACGGCCGCGCGTCCGGAAGATTTGGTGGCTGGTGATGGCCGTGGTCGTTCTGTCAATTGTTCTGAATTTCACGCGCGGCGTGTGGCTCGCAAGCTTTTTTGCAGGAATCTATTTGCTCGCGCGCTGGCGCGCGCGGTGGCTGTGGGGAATCCCAATCCTGATCGCTGTCGGCTATCTCGCCGCGCCCCGAATGGTGCGCGAGCGGGTTTGGATGGCCCTCCACCCGATGAAGGATCCCGCTCTCTCGATTCGCTTTCAGATGTGGCGCGTGGGCCTGCGAATGATGGAAAAGCATCCGTGGCTCGGAGTCGGCCCGAACGCGATTTACCAGCAATACCCGCTTTACCTCGCGCCAGGCCATACGCCGCTCGTGGGCTATCATTCGCATCTGCACGACAACTTCATCCAGATCGGCGCCGAGCGCGGCTTGCCCTGCCTCGCCGCGTGGGTCTGGATGATGGGCGCGCTCGGCTGGGCTTACTGGAAAATGCGCCGCCGCGTCCACTCGCGCCGCTGGATTGTGGATGCCGCCTTCGCCGGATGGATGGCGCTCTTGATTGAAGGTTGCTTCGAATTCAATTTCGGAACGTCGCCCGTTTTGATGGTTTTCCTCTTCGTCGCTTCCACGCCCTTTGCGGCCGGGATTGCGCCCGAGCCGCAAGGCGAATCTTCTCCTGGGCAGTCCGCGAGCTGAGGCAAAGCCTTGGTCTCCCGCCCGCACATGCTTCGAACCTCGGCAGTCGTGGGGATTTTCTCTTTCCTCGGCAGCCTCACGGGGATTCTGGTTGAAATCAGCATTGCGGCGCGCCTCGGCCTTTCCAGAAGTTCCGACACGTTTTACGCCGCCTTCACCATCCCTTACATCATCACGAATTTCCTGAAGGCCGCGGGACAGTTTTCGCTCGTCCCGTTTTTTTCGGCGCTCGACACTCGGCACGCGCCCGAAGATCTTTGGCGCGGCTTCAGTTATACATTCAACGTGCTTTTTCTTGGGATGGGGTCCCTCGCGGCGCTCGGCGCGCTCACCGCGCCCTGGCTAATCCGTGGTTTGGCGCCGGGGTTCACGCATTCGGAAACCGTCGCCGCTTCCGAGCTTTGCCGTTTGCTCTTCCTGATGCTCGTGCCGGCGGGTGTCGCGGAGGCGATTCGCTCGTTTCTTCTCAGCCAGCATCGCTTTGCCGTTCCCGCCTCGGGCAGCTTCTTCCGGAACCTGACCGTTATCGCCGCCATCCTTTTTACGTTTCGCCGCTTCGGTCTTTACAGCCTCGTTTGGGGCTACATCGCCGGTTACCTCGTGCAACTGGCGATTCTCGGCGCGCAGCTTGCAGCGTCATTCCCGGTTCGTTACTCGCTGACTCTGGCCGGTTCGGGCGAAGCCTTCCTGAATCTCCGCCACGCGGCAACGGCGCAACTGGGGGCCGGAGTCGGATCGGAATTGAGGATTGTAGCGGAGCGGATGATCGCTTCCTTCCTTCCCCCCGGAACTCTGACGGCGCTCGCCTATGGTCTTAAGCTCATGACCACGCTCGCGGAAATTCTTTCAGGCAGCGTGGGCACGGCGGTGTTGCCGGCGCTTTCGCGCGCATTCGCTCACGGAAATTCTGAAGAAGCGCATCGCGCATTTCGCCACGCGGTGGAAATTGCGTTGGCGCTCGCTTTCCCGGCCGCGGTCTTCTGTCTCATGCTTCCTCACCACATCATTCGCCTGGTTTTCGAGCGCGGCCACTTCACGCCCCAGATGGCCGCATTGATGGCCCGCATCTTTTTTTGTTACAGCTTCAGCCTGCTCCTTTACGTGGGAATGCGGATGCTATATTTTTATCTCTTTGCGAAGAACGAACCCGCGGCGTATCTTCGCCTGGCGACGCTTCAGCAAGGATGGACGATTGCACTCGATCTTCTCTTCGCCGGGGTCTGCCACTGGACAGTCGCTGGCATTCCACTCGCGATGCTCACGAGCCTCCTCGGGGCGGCGGCGTTCGCCACTTGGCAAAATTTCGGCGGCTTCATTGAGGCTCTCGGGAATAAATTTAGCGTTTATTTCCTGAAGGTTCTGGCGGGCGCAGCTTTGGCGGCGCTGGTCGTTTGGGGCTTGGGCGCCGCATTGCCTGCTCCTCAATCCGGCTTCGCTAATTTTATCTTCCTGTGCGAAACCTGCGGCGCGGGAATCGTGGCTTTTTTTGCTACACTGCTCCTTCTCCGTGCATTTAAACTTTCACAGATTGCCTCGCTCTGGGGGCAGGCGGAAGGTTGATCAACCAACAGTTCGGGCGGGCGTCATGGCAGGCTATAATGAAAAGACATTACTGGAGGCTCGTAGGATGAAAGCCTTCGAAATCGGCAGGACGGCCCGAAACGTCCGCCACAGAATCGCGACGGCAGGTCATCACGCTGGCCCAAGCTGCTCAATCGCGGGGACGAGCGGAGAAGGGGCCCCAGGCCTCGCCCCGCGCTCCGCTCTCAGAGCCTCCGCGGCTGCCCACCTGTCGTGGAGGCCAAGCTTCTGGAAGATGTTCGAGACGTGAAACCTTACCGTTCGCTCGCCGATGCCTAGGTCTCTGACCGTCTGGAGTAGTTCTTCTTATAGTTAAACTTTCTTCGGGCGTCCTTCCTGCTGAACTTCCAGTCGATCCGAACTCGATCACGGTTCATCTGCCGATTCCAAGCCTGTGCTTCT
>JAKASG010000034.1 GCA_021828285.1 Acidobacteriota bacterium
GACGTGGAGTCTGCCCCGAGTCCGCCGGCAGCTCCTCGCGCTGCTGATTAGACTCAGTGGACGTTGTGCGTGGTGCCTTACGGAGTTCACGGACACCTCATAGAACTTAACCTAGTATTACTAGCCCTCATTGGCTAAAACCCAGCCGGAACGCCCGCAAAATCCACCATCGGGTGTTCTTTCCTCATCGGCAAGTATATCAGACTTGCGGGGCTGAGCCGCGAAGCGCGGCTGATCGGGCGCATCCCGGAATGGCATTTTCTCGTCCGCGGAAAAGGTCGCAGGCTCGCGCCGCGGTTACGCTTCTCTCAGAAGGGCCGCAGGCGGCCCTTTGCGGACAACCCATTGAAACGGAAACTGCTGCTATTCGGATTTCTTCACGCCGGGGAGACGCTTGAGAGTCAGGTCGAATTCACCAAAAGGGCCGGTATCTTTCAGTTGAATCGTATCGCCGCTCACCGTCCCCTGGTGATCAATCGGGTTGCCGTTGTAGCTCGTCTTGAAGGAAATTTTGTCCCCGTTCACTTTGCCATCGGTGATTGGCTGCGAACCCATCTCTGTTTCAACGGTTCCCGTCAGGACCTGGCCCTTCGCCTTGAAGGTGTACGTCATCGTGAAGTCCCCGTTCGGGGTACTCACTGTCCCTTTCCAGCGTCCGTCAACAGCGGACTTCTGAGTCGCGGCGACAGTGAAGCCCGCCGCGAGAACGATCAAGGCCACCGTCATCCGAGCGCGTAGGATCATTTTCAGTCCTCCTTTGATCCGGAATTGAGGTCATGGCCTTCCGGCGACCAATGATATACACCCCGTTGGGCGTAAGCTGCGTACCCGCGAGTTTACCTCGCCAACTGCTGTGTCGCGATGCGTTTTCATCCCGCCACGTGGCGACCGAGCGGCGAGTGGATCTTGCCGCCTGGCCTACTGACTGAGCGTCCGAATCACGACGACGCCGTGCGGAGGAACATTCGCCTGGAAGACGCCGTTGGTGAATGGCCCTTCGTCCTGGTGCTTCCAAAGGTCGCGAACTCGCGTGGCGCTTCCGATATAGAGCGACATTTCCTTCGCTGTTTCCGCGCGGTTGAGGAGCAGATAAGCGACGTTCCCTCCGCTCAACGGCTTGCGCCATACTTCCGTGTCATCCTGCTGGATGATTCTGCGAGCCTGGCGGCCGAGCGGATCCTGATCGAGTGCGATCACTTCCTTATTCGTCAGGACGGCGCGGATAGCGGGAGACATATGTCGCAAATCGTTGCCGGCAATCAGTGGCGCGGCCAGCATACACCAAAGGCTGAAGTGCGATTTGCTTTCGCGCGTCGAAAGGCCCGGATTCCCCACCTCGAGCATGTCCGGATCGTTCCAATGGCCCGGTCCCGCATATCGCCAGAGCGGTGCGTTGAGGTCGAGGATTTGCATGATGCGCTGCCACGTAGGGTTGATGTCGCCCGTGGTTCTCCAGAGGTTGCCGACACTGCCCGCCCATTTCCAGGGATCGTCCAGCCCCCATTCGCAGAGGCTGAAGACGATGGGACGGCCCGAAGCCGCAAGCGCGTCGCGCATGGTTTCGTAGGATGCCTGGATATTCTGCGTTCCTGTGTGGCACCAGTCGTACTTCAGGTAGTCGACGCCCCACGAGGCATAAGTCCGGGCATCCTGGTATTCATATCCACGGCTTCCCGGCCGCCCCTGGCAGGTGTTCGTGCCTGCGTCCGAATAAATTCCGAACTTGAGGCCTTTCGAATGGATGTAATCAGCCAGCGCCTTCATGCCGTCGGGAAAGCGCTTGGGATCGGGCACGATATTCCCTTGCGCGTCGCGCGCCACTTGCCAGCAGTCGTCAATGATGATGTATTGATAGCCGGCCGCTTTCATTCCGCTCGATACCATCGCGTCGGCTATCTGCTTGATGAGGTCTTGATCCACATGGCAGCCGAACTTGTTCCAACTGTTCCAGCCCATCGGCGGAGTCAGCGCCAACCCGTTATTCAAGGCGAAGGCCGGCGCCGCAAATAGCAGCCCAATTCCGGCTAAAAGCAGAAAAATCCGTCGCATCGTCGCTCCCTATGAAAGTTCGCAGGCTCGCGGCCAAATTGGCGAACCGGCGTTTCCGTTCGGTGGGTACGCTATCACAATCCTCCCGGCTTTGCCATTCTGATCCCGCCGAGCTCGGACGTGCCGTCGCTCAGCTGCGAAGTCGCAAGCCGGGTTACGATGGTATTATCACGAACGTGCAAAAAAACCAGAAAGCACCGGGCCACCCGCCTCCTATCAGGCCTCGCAAGTGGCTCTAACTTTCTGGTAGCTTGACGGTACCGGCCGGAGAGCGTGCAACCTCCACTGGTCTTAAGGAGCCTTAATGGACGAATTTCCTCGATTTAACCTGAACGATCAGGTAGCGCTGGTGACAGGAGCTGCCCGCGGCCTCGGGCGCGCTATTTCGCTGGCGCTCGCGCATGCGGGAGCGAGCGTGGTTCTGGGACTGCGCGACGTGAAAACGGGCGATGACGCGGTGCGCGAGATTGAAGCTCTCGGTGGAAAGGCTCTGCCCGTGCAAATGGACGTGTCACGGCTTGACCAGATCACGCGCGCCGTTGAAAAGGCGCAAGCGCACTTCGGGCGTCTCGATATCCTGGTGAACAACGCCGGCATTGCGCCCGGCAATCCGGCGGAAAACGTGCGGGAAGAAGACTTCGATGCAACTTTGAACGTGAACCTGAAGGGAACTTTCTTTGCGAGTCAGGCTGCGGGCCGGGTCATGATCCGGCAGAATCGGGGAAGGATCATTAATATGGGCTCGCAGGCCGGCTCCGTTGCATTGCCCACCGAGTCGGTTTATTGCATGACCAAAGCGGCCATTTCGCATCTCACCAAATGCCTGGCCGTCGAGTGGGGCCAATACAACATCACGGTCAACGCGGTTGCTCCGACGTTCATTTACACTCCCGGCACCGAAGAAGCGCTGGCCGATGAGGGATTCCGCGCCGATGTCATCGAGCGCATCGCGGGGTTGCATCGGATCGGACAACCGATGGACGTTGCTGGAGCCGTCGTATTTTTTGCATCGCCCGCCGCTTCACTCATTACAGGCCACACTCTCCTGATTGACGGCGGTTGGACGGCACGCTGATTTACGGCTGGCGCAGACGCAATTCGAGCGTCAGGCAGGGGTACGCATCCGTTGGCGCGAGGGCCCCTTGCTTCCGCGTTCGGCAAGGGCAGAGCGGTTGACAGGAAAGCTTCATCTCCAGCGTATATCGCAATACGATACATTGCGGTCCCGCGGCGCGCGCTTGCAAATCATAATTTCAAAATCTACAATCGCCGGCGTGAACGTGCCGGGGACGGAGCGCGTGCGAACCGACGATTCCGGGAAAGCGGGATTGCCTTCTCGAGGAGACTGAATTATTCTTGCTTTGCGGCTTGTTAGGCTCATGACGATTGACATCAAAAACCGCGCGCTTCAAATCGCCGTGCTGATTGCGGGCTTCCTGATTCTGGCCGCCGTCACCTACCGTGCGGTGAAGGCGAACCTCGCGAAAAAGATCATTTACGCCCCCTCCACAAAGGATTTCGAGAAGGCGACGAGTCTCGAACCGGGAAACGCCAAATTCCACGACGAACTGGGGCGACTCTATGAATATTCGCCTCTCGACATGAATCGCCATCTCGCCGTCAGCGAGCTGCGCACCGCCATCGCCCTGGCCCCGACGAATCCCCAATCCTGGCTCGACCTCGGAGCGGCGCTCGAATTCGGCGGGAAGAAGGCGGGAGCAGCCGAATGTCTGTTGCGCGCCGACCAATTGGCGCCCAACATCCCGCGGATTCAGTGGGCGATCGGAAACCTCTTTTTGCTCCACGGAAACGTGACCGAAGCGTTTCATCACCTGAAGGTCGTGCTCAACGGCAACGCCGCGTACGACCAGATTGTTTTTCCGCTCGCCTGGAAAGCGTCGAGCGACGGAGCAGAAATTCTCCGCGACCTGATTCCCGCAAACGTCGAGACGCAGATTTCTTACCTCAATTTTCTTGCCGCGCGAAAGGAGTATTCGGAGGCCGCGCGCGTCTGGAAAGTGATTCGGGACAATCCGCAAAAATTCCCGCTCCCCGACGCCGAATATTACCTCAACACGTTGCTCTATACAGCGAAGGACCCGGCGGAAGCCTACAGCGTCTGGAAAGATTTATCCGAAAGAGGACTGATCGCCTCGGCCATGCGCTCGCACCCCTCGAATCTGATGCTCAACGGCGATTTTGAAGATCCTTTGATCAATATGGGATTCGATTGGATCATCCACCAGGTTCCGGGAGCGAGCATTTCGCTGGACACCACGAATTTCGTCTCGCCGGGCCATTCGCTCTCCGTTCTTTTCGACGGAACAGCGAACGTTGACCTTTCGAATGCGATCTTCGAATGGGTAAAAGTCAAGCCCGGCAACAGTTATGAATTGACGGGCGATATGATGGCCAAGGGAATCACAGGTGTCAGCGGAGCGCGGCTTGAAGTTCGCGACGCGATGGACCCCGCGGCGCTCGATAAATTTTCCCAGGGCGTTCTCGGGGACACAGAAGGCTGGAGCCGCCAGGTGATCGATTTCACGACCGGCCCGAAAACGGATTTCATTCTTGTGAACATCACCCGGCCGCCCAGCCCGATTCCGGACAGCAGAACCCGAGGGGAATTCTGGGTGGATAACGTTGCCTTGCGAGACCTCACCGTCCAGGGCCCGGGCCAAGCCGCACCGAAAAAAACACAGACCAAATCCTGAAGCGCGAGGTCTTTGTGCGAACCCGCTCTACCCCCCGGGCGCCGTTATCAGGGAAGCGTGCGCGCGCCGGCGCTGATAAGCGCCGTTGCATTCTGGGCACACCCGGCTAAATTCTTTCCCCGCCGGAAACAATCCTTCTCAGTTTTTTGAAAGATCCTGAGGACGAGCGGCGAGAATCGGCTCGCTCGGAAGCGCGCTTTCAGACGCCGGCTCGAGCTTGCCGGCTCGCCGCCACTTCAGGAAAGCGTCCATGTAGGTGTAAAACACCGGCGTGAGATAGAGCGTCACAAGCTGCGCGAAGATCAATCCGCCGACGACGCAAAGCCCGAGCGGGCGGCGGGCGGCGGCATCCGCGCCGAAGCCGATGGCAATCGGCAGCGTGCCCGTTACGGCAGCGGCGGTGGTCATCATGATCGGACGGAAACGAATCATCGAGCCCTGGTAGGCCGATTCGCTCGCCGAATAGTTTCCCTTCCGCTCGAGCTCGAGCGCAAAATCCACCATCATAATGGCGTTCTTTTTGACAATGCCGATGAGCATGATCAAGCCGACGAAGCCGTATATATCGAGCTGCATGTGGAACAGTGAAAGCGTCAGCAACCCTCCGAACGCCGCGGCGGGCAAGCCGGTCAGAATCGTAATCGGGTGAACGTAGCTTTCGTAAAGGATTCCAAGAACGATATAGATGACGACGATGGTCATGATGAGCAGCAGGCCGAGGCCCGTCAGCGACTGCTCGAAAGCCTGCGCGGTGCCCTGGAAACCGGTGGTGATGGAAATGGGCAGCATTTGCCTGGCGAGATTTTCCACTTCGCTCACCGCCTGGCCGAGCGCCACCCCAGGCGCCAGATCGAAGGAAATGGTGACGGAAGGAAGCTGGCCGGTGTGGTCAACCGTGAGGGGCCCGACGCCCGTCGTGAACTTTGAAACCGCACTGAGCGGCACGAGCTGGCCGCTTGAAGAATGAATGTAAAGCTCCGAGAGCATGTTGGGATCGCTTTGGAATCTTTTCGCGACGTCCATCACGACCCAATATTCGTCGTTCGAAGTGTAGATGGGAGAAACCAAGCGCTGCCCGTAGGCGCTGTAGAGAGCGTCTTCAACTTGCTGTGGCGTGACGCCGAGCGCCGCTGCTTTCTGGCGGTCCACGACGACGTTTGCCTGGGGATTTTTGATTTGAAGGTCGCTCGTCACCTGGGTGAGGCCGGGCAACGCCCGCATCTTCGCCTCAAGCTTTTGCGCGTACTCATAGAGCTGGTGGGTGTCCGGACTCGCCAGGGTGTATTGATAGAAGCTCTTGGTGGAGTATCCGCCGATCCGAATGGCGGGAGGGTTTTGCATGAAGACGCGAATTCCCGGAACCTTATTCACCTTGGGTTGCAATTCTGCAATCACATCCTCGATGGTCATGTGGTGCTCGAATAGCGGGCGGATCAAACGCACGAGGGCGCCGAGAACAGCACGATGGCCGTAACGGGCGCGAAGGCGCTCATAGGCGGGGCTATCCGTCCACGGCCGGTCGGAAAGATCCTTCAAATGGAGAAAGATGCGGCCGTTGTTGAGGCCCGATCCGCCCGAATCGCTGACGCTCGAGAAGAATTGAACGACGTTCGGGTCGGCCTTGAAGATGCGGTTGATAGCTTCCTGATGCGCCTTCATCGCATCAAAGGAAATTCCCTGGTTGGCTTCCGTCGAAACAGAAATTTCGGAGAGATCGCTTTCGGGCAGAAAGCCTTTCGGAATAACCCAGAATTCCCAGGCGGTCCCGATGATAACCAAAACGCCGAACGCCATCACAAGGAGGCGATGACCAAGCGCCCAGCGAAGGCTGGAACCGTAGACTCGGAGCGAAGCGTCCTGAACGCCTTCGAGCTTACGGTAGAGCCAACCCCGGCTCTTTTCCTCGTGCGGTCGCAAATAGCGCTGGCAGAGCATCGGGCTGAGGGTGAGAGAAACCACACCCGAAACCAGAATGGCGGAAATGATGACGACGGAGAATTCGTGGAGCAGGCGCCCGATGACGCCAGGCATGAAAAAGACGGGGACGAAGACGACGGCGAGCGATATCGTCATGGAGAGAATCGTGAAGCTGATTTCCCTTGAGCCGTCGAGCGCCGCCTGAAGCGCGCCTTTGCCCATCTCCATATGGCGCACGATGTTTTCGAGCATGACGATCGCGTCGTCCACCACGAAGCCCACCGAAAGCGTCAGCGCCAACAGGGACAAATTGTCGATGGTGTAGCCGAGGAGATACATCACCGCGAACGTGCCGATGATCGCCATCGGAAGTGCGAGGCTTGGAATCAGCGTGGCGGAAGCATTGCGCAGGAAAAGGAAGATCACCAGGATCACGAGGAAGATCGCAAGAATCAGCGTGAACTTGACGTCGTTGACCGATTGGCTGATCGGAACGGAACGGTCGTATTCAATCGAGAGATTGATGGAGGGCGGCACCATCGAATAGAAGCGCGGAATGAGTTTGCGAATGTTGTTTACGATGTCAATCGTATTGGTGCCGGGCTGCCGCTGAACGGCCAGCATGATCCCCGGAATATTGTTGATCCAATTTGTGACGTATTCATCCTGGACACCGTTGACGACCGTCGCGACCTCATCGAGATGGACAGGAGCGCCGTTGCGGTAAGCGATGATCAAGGGGCGGTAAACCGCAGCGTCCGAAAGCTGGCCATTCGACTCGACGTTGTAGGCCCGATTCGCCCCATAGAGCGTGCCCATGGGCATATTGACGTTGGCGCTCTGGATGGCCTGCTCGACCTGGTCAATGCCGATCTGGCGGCTGGCTAGCGCTTTGGGGTTCAGGTCCACACGCACGGCGTACTTCGCCGATCCAAACGCCGAGACCTGCGCGACGCCGGAGACCATCGAAATCTGTTCCGCAATGAGGTCTTCAGCATATTTATCTACTTCGTAGATCGGAAGCGTCGGAGACGTCACGGCCAGCAGAAATATAGGCTCATCCGCAGGGTTGACTTTGTGCAGGGTCGGCGGGAACGGCATATTCGGCGGGAGCTGGCTTGCCGCCGCGGCAATTGCCGACTGGACGTCGAGAGCCGCGGAATCGAGGTTGCGGCTGAGGTCGAATTGCAAAGTGATTTGAGTGCTCCCGAGCGAGCTTGTGGAAGTCATCGAGCTGAGGCCCGGAATCGTGGTGAATTGCTTCTCGAGCGGCGTCGCCACCGTCGAAGCCATCGTCACCGGGCTCGCGCCGGGAAGGCCCGCGGACACCTGAATCGTCGGAAAATCAACGTTCGGCAAATCGCTGACGGCCAACTCGCGGTAGCCGAGGATGCCAAACAGAAGAATCGCCAGCATCACGAGGCTGGTCATCACCGGCCGGCGAATGAAGATTTCACTGAGGTTCATCGGATTTCCGACTTCGGGACTGGTCGAACAAGCGGAATTTTACAAGCCGGGCGGCGCGATTTTTCTCCCGAGGCAAGCATGCGATCGTCCAATCCATCCCTTTTCATAACCCCTTGACGAAATAGACTTTGCTTCCGGGAACCAGGCGTACCTGGCCGTCGGTAACTACTGTTTCCCCGGCGGCAAGGCCTTCGAGGACTTCCGTCTGGCCTTTCACCGTGCGGCCGGCCTTCACCTGCTGCACACCCACGGTCATATCCGGCTTCACGACAAACACGTAGCTCCCCTGCTGACCTGCCTGCACGGCCTGCGACGGGATCGCCAAAACGTTCCGTTGCTCGCCAAGGTCGAGCAAAACATTCGAGAATTGGCCGGGCCAAAGATGATGGTCGCGATTGGGAAACGTCGCCATCAGCTCGATGGTTCCCGTGGTGGCATCCACGGTGTTGTTGACGAAAGTGAGTCGCCCGATTTCCGGAGCCGTTTCGCCGGGCGGCGTCGCCTGAACCGCTAAGCTCGACTGCTCCATGGGCTGCTTGATTGTGTTCAGATATTGCTGAGGAACGGAAAAGGTGACGTAAAGGGGTGAGACCTGGTTGATGACGACCAGAACTGGAACGTCGTTGGCCTTGACCGTCGCGCCCGGAGCGACAAGCTGCGCGCCGGTGACACCGCTGATCGGCGCGTAAATCGAGCAATAAGAGAGCTGGATTTTGGCTGCCTCGAGGGCGGCCTCGTCGGCGCGAACCGTGGCCGCAGAGGCCGTGGATGCGGCGAGAGCTTCGTCATACTGCTCCTGGGAAAAAATGCCGCCCTTATAGAGCGCGTGATTGCGCTCAAGCTGAACCTTGTTGAGCTCCGCTTGCGCTTTGTCACGGGCCAGCGCGGCTTGGGCTTGCGCGACCGCAGCGAGAGACGGCTGATCGTCGAGCGAGATGAGCAGTTCACCTTTGCGAACAAACTGGCCCTGCCGGTAATGCACTTCCTTAACGATGCCGGCGACTTCAGACTCGACCGACACGCTTTGATACGCCTGTCCCGAGCCGATGGCGGTCAATTGGACGGGGATCGTGGTTCGGATGACTTTGGCGACGACCACGGGAACCGGCGCGGTGCTCTGCGTTCTCGCAATCGCGCCGCTCGTCGCGGAGCCTTGCGCCGGCGCGTCGCCCCCGGAACAACCGGCTAAAGCAAAAAACGGCAAGAGCAACGCGAGGGCGAGCAATTTGCGGTCTTTACTCATCGGTTCAGTAATCCGTCGGTTCAAGGCAATTATCCCATAGTTCCTCGTTTTGGTAAAAAATGAGCGATAATTATGACGCTGTTCAGCGGTCATCGGTTACATTCGGACCGAATGCCATTCATTCGATTCCGTTTGCCTGCCGCTCTGAAGGACATGAATCCGCTCGTAAAAAGTGGAGGAATAATTTGAAATGAAGGCCTTCATAATCGGTGCATTGTGCGCGATTGCAATTCTGCCGCCGCGAGCAAGGGCCGCCGTCACGCTTACGCCGGAGACGACCCTATTCATCAGTGAAGAAGAACCAGGCCCCATCCAGCTCGCCGCGCGGGACCTGGAGCACGATTGGCTGAAAGTCTTCGGCCATCCGCTGCGGGTGGTTCACAATCCGCGCGAAGCTGGCGCCACAAGTCTTTGGATCGCGCTTGACCATGACGTCCCTGGCGGAGTCCCAAAGCTTTCGGGGTGGGAAAAACTGCACATTCAGGCGGTCAGCAATCCATGGCCGGGATCTCCCATCCATTCGGCCGTCGTTCTTTCGGGCTCGGACGTCCGAGGAACGATCTACGCGATCTATCAGTTCTCGCAGCAATTCCTGGGTGTTGATCCGCTCTATTGGTGGACCGATCACGCGCCTGCGCATCGAGCGTCCGTCATCGTGCCCGCGAACTTCTCCGAGACTCAGGCTCCGGCATTCCGCTACCGCGGGTTCTTTATCAATGACGAGGATTTGCTGACCGGATGGAAACCCGGAGTGCGCGATGGCGCCGACATATCGCTAAAAATATGGAATCGCATCTTCGAAGCGATCCTCCGGCTCAAAGGCAACATGGTCATTCCCGGCACCTGGATTTTCCCTTACGAGCCGCAGATAAAACTGGCTGAAGAGCGGGGATTGATCGTCTCCCAGCACCACGTGAACGTCCTCGGCCTCGACACTTACCAATGGCCTGAAAACGTCCCTTATTCATTCATCAGCCATCCGAAAATCTTTGAGTCCGCGCTCAAGCAGTCGGTGGAAGAATACCCGAAAGGCGCGCAGGTCGTCTGGAGCGTGGGCTACCGGGGACAGAACGACTATCCCTTCTGGATGGTGGATAAAAGCGCGCCGAGGACGCCCGCGGGCCGTGCGCAAGTGATCCAGGAAGCCATCGCCAAAGAAATCGAAATCCTAAAGCAACTGCATCCCCATGCTCATATCGTCTTGAACGCCTGGGACGAAACCGCAGGATTCATCCGTCAAGGTCTTTTGAAAGTCCCGCCGGGCGTGGCCTTGCTTTGGCCCGACGACGGCCACGGCACGCTCCAGGACGGCGGAGAAATCAGCGCGGGCGAAGGCGAGTATTACCACACGGCGATGATTGATTATCGCTCGAACCATATGAGCGAGCTGGTGCCCCTCGAGCGAATCCGCGCAGAGCTTGGCCGCGCCGCTCGCGCGGGTGCGACTTACTACTTGATCGTCAACACGTCGAACTTGCGCCCGGTGCTCATGACCAGCCGCGCGACGATGGAACTCGCCTGGAATCCCAAACCGTGGACTCAGGATACGCCGGATGAGACGTCGGTCTATCTCAACCATTGGTGCCGCGAAGAATTCGGCGCGAAGGCGGCCGGAGCTGTCGCCCGCTATTATCACGCTTACTTTGCCGCGCCCGCAAAGTACGCACCCCCTGCGGACGCACGCATGGGCGATCAGTTTTACGAAATCTTTTCGCGCTTCATCCTGATGCAACTCAGCAAAGGAACGGAGAATCAGCCGCTTCAGGCATTCGGAATTCCCTCCCGCATCAAACTAACGCCCGCACAAATGGCCGCGCACATCGCCGAAGAGTGCGCGCAAGCGGATCCGCGCTGGGAACTCGCACTTCACCGGGCGGAGCAGGCACGGCCGCTCGTTCCGGCTGCGCGGAAGCTTTTCTTCCAATCGAGCGTGCTCACGCAAGTTGAAATCAATTTGCACGGCAACGACATGATGGAAGATGTTGCGGAAGCTGCGCAAACGAACTCCGTCGCGAGGCGCGAGCAGCTTGTCCAATCCTCCATCGCCGAGTGCCAGGCAATCGAGCGTGCCCTCCTCGAAGCGGATTACGGAAAGTGGAAGGGATTTTACACGCGAGGCGACTGGCTCGAAGATGTTCCGCTGACGCTCGCCCTTGAACGCGCCTACCTTCGCCAGTTGCAAGGCCATGCGATGGATTTGAATACGATGATCCGCGCTGAAGACGGCGGCTTCGCCTATCACATGATCACTGCCTATCAGGGAACTCAACACGTCAGGTTTTGAAGCGCCGCGCTTTCACGTCGGGCCGCGGGAGCTTCGCCCTCGAAGTGAGTTCGTAGCGTGCGTTGCCGCGCGCGGCCTTTCTCCCTATAATGAAGGGGCGCGGCGGACTCTGGTTCGAAGGTTGCCCTCTCGATGTTCCTGATTTATTCCCTCCTCTTCACGCTCGGACTGGTCGTCATGGGGCCCTATTATTTGTGGCGGCGCCGGGCAAGATTCAGCCGGGAAGAACTGCGCGAGCGTTTCGGATTCCTGCCGGCTCGCATGGCGCAGGATTCGGCGGGAGCAGTTTGGGTCCATGCCGTCTCGGTGGGGGAAACGCTCGCCGTCGCGAAACTCATTGGTGATGTCGCGCGGCGCTATCCTGAGAAGAAAATTTTCCTGAGCCACGTGACGCCCGCGGGACGGGAAGCGGGCGAGCGAAGGGCGCCGAACGTTGCCGGCCGTTTTTATCTGCCCTTCGATTGGGCTTGGAGCGTGCGAAGAACAGTCGGAACTATCCGCCCGGGTGTTTTGCTGGTCGCGGAAACGGAACTTTGGCCTAACCTGCTCCGTCTTGCGAAAGCATCGGGAGCGCGCGTGGGGCTGGTCAACGCGCGGATTTCCGACCGCTCCTTTCGGCGCTATCGCATCTTCCGAAGTTTGTTCGGCCGTATTCTGGATTCCGTGGATTGCGTGTGCGCGCAGACCTCGCGCGACGCGGAGCGCTTTGAAGCGATCGGGATGAAAGCCGAGCGCGTGGTGGTGACGGGCAACCTGAAATTCGACGCGGCGCCGGCGCGTGAGAGCGAGTTGGCGGACGTCCTCCGCGCAGCGTTCCAGGCCGCCGGCCGAGGGCCGGTATTGATTGCCGCGAGCACCATGACGGGTGAAGAGAACCGCGTGATGGACGCCTGGAGGATTGTCCGGATGAAATTTCCCGATGCCCTGCTCATTCTCGCGCCGCGTCATCCCGTGCGCTTCGACGGCGTCGCACGCACCGTTGCAGCGGCAGGTTCCACGCTGGTTCGCCGCTCCGAACTCGGGCCTTTGGCCGAAGGACAGCCTGCCGAGCTCGAATCGGCGGACATTTTTCTGCTCGATTCCATCGGCGAGCTGGCCGGCCTTTTTCCCGTCGCCGATGTGGTCTTCGTCGGCGGGAGCCTTGTTCCCACGGGCGGGCACAACCTGCTCGAGCCTGCCTTCTCAAGCAAGCCGATTCTTTTCGGTCCGCACATGGCGAACTTCCGCGACGTCGCGGAGCTTTTCCTTTCGGAAGAAGCGGCCATTCAGGCGCCAGACGCCGAGGCGCTCGGGCGCAACGTGGTCGAACTTTTTTCCGACGCGCCCCGGCGTAACGCCCTCGGCGGGCGCGCCAGGTGGCTGGTGGCGCAACAGGCGGGCGCGACCGAGCGGACGCTTGAACAAATCAAGCCGTGGCTCGACGCTTCGATTCCCGCGGCCGCCCGGCCGTGAGGAGCGGGAATTGATGAGCCGCGTTCTCGCACCCTTGGCGTTGTGCTTCCGCGCGGGCGTGGCTCTTCGCGCTGAGGCTTACCGTCGCAGATGGCTCAAAACGGAACGGCTCAGCCGGCCGGTCGTGAGCGTCGGCAATCTTTCCGCCGGCGGAACGGGAAAAACTCCCCTCGTTGAGCTCATCGCCCGCGTCTTCCTGCGGCACGGATTGAAGCCGGCCATTCTGACGCGCGGTTACGGCAGGCTCGGCGGACGAGAAACGGTGGTCCTTCGGCCGCAATCAGGACGCGCCGGCGACCCTCGCACAATCGGCGATGAGCCCGCGATGCTTGCGCGAGCGTTGCCGGAGGTCCCGATGGTCGTCGGCTCGAGCCGCCTCGCTGCAGGAAGAATCGCGGAAAGAGAATTTGATGTGGACGTTCACATCCTCGATGATGGATTCCAGCATTGGGCTCTTGCGCGCGATTTGGATATCGTGACCGTGGATTCAACCGCCTCGCTCAGCGCAAATGCGCTCTTGCCCGCCGGTAGCCTGCGCGAGCCCCCCGCCGCGCTCGCCCGTGCCGGGATGATTGTGCTGACTCGAACCGACCAGTGCGGCGACCTCCGAATCGAAACGGAAGTTCGCCGTTACGCTCCGCAAGCGCCGGTGTTCCACGGCATGACGAAGCTCGAAGGCTTGATCGAGGCGCGGACCGGGGCCGCATCCGAGCTCGGCGGCTGGGAGGGTCAAAGCGTTTTCGCGTTCTGCGGAGTCGGAAACGGTGCGGCGTTTTTCGAAGACCTCAAGCGTTGGGGATTTCGTTTGGCGGGAGAAAAAAGCTGGCGCGATCACCATCGGTATTCGGCGGAGGAGATTCAGGCGCTCTGCTCGCGCGCGGAGCGATGGGGCGCAGCGGCTTTGGTCACGACGGAGAAAGACTGGATGAATTTCCCCAAGTTCGCACCGGGCCGGGCCAATGGCTTGCCGCTTCTCGTTTGCAGAATTCGGGCCGAATTGGCCGAACCGGCCGAGTTCGAGCAGACGTTGATGACCGCGCTCGGCGAGCGGAGGGCGCTCGCATGATCATTCGGAACTCGCCGCTTAACGATCCTCGCAAAATCCTCGTCCGCGCGACGAACTGGATCGGGGACGCCGTGCTTTCGCTGCCCGCCTTGAACGCACTGCGCAGCCGGTTTCCGGCAGCGGAGATTGTCCTGGTGGCGAAACCCTGGGTCAGCGAACTTTACCAGAATCATCCTTCCCTCAATCGGCTGATCGTTTATGACCCCGGGGGAGCGCATCGCGGCGTGCGCGGTTTCAATACCTTCATCGAATCGTTGCGGCGCGAAGAGTTCAGCGCGGCGGTGCTTCTTCAAAATGCCTTTCAGGCGGCGTGGATGGCGTGGCGCGCTCGAATCCCGGTTCGAGTCGGCTACGCAACGGACGGACGCGGCGCATTTTTGACGCGCGCGGTTCAGCCGCCGCCCGCCTTCGAGTGGGGACATCAATCGAATTACTATTTACAGATGCTTTTCCGTGCCGGGCTGATTGAAAAACCACGGCCGGTCAGCGAGGTCCCTCTTTCGCTTTTACCGCGCGAGCGCACTTGGGCGGCGAAGCAGCTTAGGGACCTCGGACTCGACGGCCCGCGCTTTTTGGTTGGCCTTTCGCCCGGTGCGTCTTTCGGGCCGGCCAAACGATGGATTCCGGAACGCTTCGCCGGTCTTGCCGACCGTCTGATTGGCGCGCTCGATGCCGATGTGTTAATCTTTGGCACGGAATCGGAGCGCCCGCTCGCGGAGGACGTCGCACGGGCGATGGCGCACACGCCGGTCATCGTGGCTGGCAAGACGACGCTGCGGCAGTGGATGGCGCTCCTCGGTGCGTGCCGGCTGGTCGTGACCAACGATTCGGGGCCGATGCACGTTGCAGCCGCGCTGGGCCTGCCTGTTCTTGCGATCTTTGGTTCAACCGACGAGCGGGCGACCGGGCCGCTCAGCCCGTGGGCTCGCGTCGTGCGGCGCCAGGTGGATTGCAGCCCTTGCGGGCTGCGGACTTGTCCGATTGATTTCCGCTGCATGAAAGGGGTGACGGTCGAGGACGCGCAGAGGGCCGCGCTCGCGCTGGTCAAGGAATGGGAAACGAAACGCGCACGGGGCGCGGCCGGAAATTGATGGCATCACCGGATGGCGGGAATCGCCGTCCGCGCACAAGCCGGAGGGCCGCGCGCAAAGCCACGAGCCGTGGCCCGTCCGCGGCGCCCAAAGAAGGGCGGCGGAAGCAGCCCGGCAAAACCGCCGCGGTTTTTCTTGATCGCGATGGAACGCTGATTGAAGAAGTCGGGTACGTCAATCATCCCGATCGCGCGCGGCTCTTTCCCTGGGCTGCAAAAGCCGTGCGCAAACTGAATCGCGCCGGCCTCACCGTTGTTGTTGTGACCAACCAATCGGGTGTCGCGCGAGGGTATTTCAGCGAAGCGCTGGTCCGCCGCGTGCACCGGGATATCGCCCGCGAGTTCCGAAAAGCGGGCGCGCGTGTGGCTGCTTTTTACTATTGCCCGCATCATCCGGCCAGCCGCATCCGGAAGTATCGCCGTGATTGCCGCTGCCGCAAGCCTGAAACGGGAATGATCGAGGCGGCAGCAAAAAAATTCGGGATCAACGTGAGCGATTCTTACGTCGTCGGCGACAGCTACCGCGATATGCAGACGGGCTTCAATGCCGGAGCGCGCACCGTGATGGTCCTCACCGGCTACGGCCTCGGCGAATATACTTATCTTCGGCGGACATGGCCGCGCCGGCCTGACAATGTCGTTCGAAACCTGCGCGATGCGGTTGAAATCATCCTGAAGAACCGTCGGGCCGGGCGCCGCCGGCCTGCGGCCTTACCATCGAAATGAAATTCAGCCCTCGCGAGCGGTCTTCGCTTCTTTCCATTCTCGCCCGGTTTCCGCGCCAGCGCATGGCGGCGCTCGGCGATCTGGTGGCCGACGAATTCGTTTACGGAGAGATCGCCCGCGTCTCGCGCGAAGCTCCGGTGCTGATTTTGCGTGAACGCGAACGGCAAATCGTTCCGGGAGGCGGAGCGAACGCCGTCAATAACCTCTGCGACCTCGGCGCACAGGTGATCCCGGTCGGCGTGGCCGGCGAAGATGACGCGGGCGATGCGCTCGTCGGTTATTTCGAGCAAAAAGGCGTGCCGACGCATTCGATTCTCCGGCTCCCGGGATATCAGACGCCGACCAAATCACGAATTCTCGGCGGACTGATGCACTGGCAGCGACAGCAGATCGTGCGCGTTGACCGCGAACCCCGCTCGCGGCCCTCCGGCGAAGTCAAGAGGCGATTGATTGAGTTCGCATCCGCCGAGATCGCTCGCTCCTCCGCTTTTCTGATTTCCGATTACGGCTACGGTGCGGTGTCGGCGCGCACGGCGAGGCTGCTTCGCACGCGCAGCCGCCGAAACGTTCCCTTCATCGTGGATTCGCGCTACGCCCTTGCTTCCTACCGAGGCATGACAGCGGCGACCCCGAACGAGCCGGAGCTTGAAGCGCTCTTCGGGGCGCAAATCGGCAACCGCCTGGAACTGCTGCACGAACTGGGCGCGAAGTTGATGCGCCGCCTCGCGATGCGCGCTCTGCTCGTGACGCGCGGCCGCGACGGCATGGTGCTTTTCGAGGCTCGCAAGAAACCGCAGATTATCCCGATTTTCGGTTCCGATCAGGCCGTGGACGTGACCGGCGCGGGCGACACCGTGATTGCAGCCTTCACGCTGGCGCTCGCCTCCGGCGCAAGTTTTCTTGAGGCGGCGCAAGTCGCCAATTGCGCTGCGGGACTCGTGGTGATGAAGCGCGGCACGGCAACGGCGACGGCGCGCGAGCTGGAGGAGGCAATCCGCAACGCGTGAATTCAAAGATCGTTCAACGCTCCGAACTTCGCGCGCTCGGCGAACGCCTGCGCGCTCAGGGCCGCCGGATCGTCTTTGCCAACGGCTGCTTCGACCTGCTTCACGTCGGGCACGTCCGTTACCTTGAGGCCGCGCGACGCGAGGGGGACGTCCTTTGCGTCGGCATCAATGGCGACGAATCCGTCCGCGCGCTGAAAGGCCCGTGCCGTCCCCTGCTGCCCTCGGGCGCGCGCGCGGAAATGGTCGCCGCGCTCGCCGCAGTTGATTTCGTCGTGATTTTTGACGAACCGACGGCGGAATCCGTGCTGAGCGAACTTCAGCCCGATGTGCACGCGAAAGGAACCGACTACACGAAAGCGACCGTTCCCGAGCGCTCCGTCGTCGGCCGTTGGGGCGGAAGAATCGCGATCACGGGCGATCCGAAGCGCCATTCGACCCGCGATCTGCTCGAGGAAATTCGCCGCCGATTCGGCCGCGACTGACTGGGAACCTCCAAAATATTCGATGGATCAGCCGCAACTGCCTTTCCTGGTCGTTCGCCTCAGTTCGATTGGCGACATCGTGCACGCGCTGCCCGCCGTGTCGGCGCTTGCGCGCGCGCACCCGCAACGGGAAATTCACTGGGCCGTCGAGGCGCGTTATGCGTATTTGCTTGATGGAAATCCCCACGTTGCCCGCCGGATTTGCCTCGATACGCTCGGCGGAAGGGCGCGACCTTTGTCCGGAAACAAAATTCAAAACGCGGCGGGCGCATGGCATGAGTTGCGCGCTTCGCTTTACGAAGCGGTGATTGATTTTCAGGGCCTGATCAAGTCGGCGCTGGTCGCGCGGATTGCCCGCACGCGCAAGAGGGTCGGCTTCGCACGAGGCAGCGTGCGCGAGCCGCTCGCTTCGCTCTTCTACTCGGAAGCCGTCTCCGCCGAAGGCCGGCGGCACGTGATCGAAAAGAATATCGCCTTGGCGGAGCGTTTGGGAGCGAGCGCGGTAGCCTGGGAATTTCCGCTTCCACGAAGCGAAGAGTCGGAGCGCAAGGTCGCCGGCGAACTTCAAAGGCGGCAAATAAGCGATTTCATCATCGTCAATCCCGGCGGAGGCTGGAAAGCCAAACGCTGGGCGCCCTCGAATTACGCCCGGCTGATTCGCGCCCTTGCCGGCGCGCTCAGCGATCAAATCCTGGTTACCGGCTCTGCTTCGGAAGCGCCTGTGATCCAGACGATCCTCGGCGAGGCAGCAAGCGCAAACGCCGGTTATTTTCCCTCGACCCTCATCGAGTATATCGAGCTCGCGCGCCGCGCCCGGCTTTTCATCGGCGGAGATACCGGGCCGCTCCATCTTGCGGCGGCACTCGCGACGCCGATTGTTGCGCTCTATAATTCGAGCGATCGTCTGAATACTCCTGAGCGCAACGGTCCGTTCAATCCCTCGGACATCACGCTGACGGCCGAGCGGCCATTTGCGCAGGATTCGGAACACTCCGGCTATCTCGAGGGAATTTCCGTCGAACGGGTTGTTGAATCCGTCCGCGAAAGGCTCAAGAGGGCGAATGGCTGAAAATTATTCCTCATGGGCGGCCCGTTGGCGCGTTCCGCTGGGATTCATTTTCGGCGCCGCTTATTTGGTTTTCGCCCAGCCCACGGTGAAGTTTCTTGTGACGGGCGCGCTCATCGCTCTGGCCGGTCTCGCCGTCCGCGCGTATGCCGCGGGCTATCTCGACAAGGGCCGCAGGCTTGCGGCCGAAGGCCCTTACGCGCGCACTCGCAATCCGCTCTACTTCGGAAGCTCTTTGATCGGAACGGGACTCGCCGTTGCCTCCGCTCGATGGGCGCTTGCCGCGGCTTTCGTCGCGTACTTCCTGGCGGTTTATTGGCCGGTTATGCGCCGCGAAGAACAAGACTTGCGGCGGCTTTATGGCGACGCAGTTGAAAATTATGTGCGAGCGGTTCCTTTATTTTTCCCGAGTCTCCGCCGCGCTTCCGCCCGCACCGAACGATTCCAATGGAGCCGTTATTCGGCCAATCGCGAATATGAAGCGGCCTTTGGATATCTTGCCGCGCTGATTTTTCTGGCGCTTAAAGCGTATTTAAGGTAGAACAAATCGGGCAGGATGCCTCTCGGCAGGCATTTGCGTCTAATTTTTTATGAGATTCCGAATCCGAATTTTGGCGGGAACGCTGGCGGCGATGCTCGGTGCGGCCTTTGCCGCTTCCGGCCAGGGAGCGCCGACGCCTCCTCCTTTTGCGCCGGGCGAGCGGCTCACGTATTCGGTGACCTGGGCGGTGTTCCATGCTGGGCAGGTGACGGCATCGCTCCAAAGTATTCAGGACGGCTCGCAAGACGCCTATCGCGTCGTGACCCAGGCTCAGTCACAAGGCTTCGTCTCGCTGCTCTTTGACGTGTCGGACACTTTTCGCTCGGAATTCAATCCGCAGACGATGTGCTCCTACCGGATCAGCAAGGTTATCAACGAGGGCCGGCGGCACAAAGTGACCAACATCGTTTTCGACAGCAAGACGAAGGAGGCGATCCTCACCGAGACCGACCCAGGCAAGCCCCACGCACCGCCCAAGCACGCGACGAACCAAATTCCGAGTTGCGTCGAGGACGTCGTTTCCGCCTTCTACTACGTCCGCCGCCAGCCGCTTCACGTCGGCGAAGTGATTCATATCCCGGTCAACGACGGATCGAAAACCTACGATGTGGATGCGCACGTTCAGGCGCTCGAAATGATTCATACCGCTCTCGGCGACCGCAAAGCCTTCCGCGTCCAGCCGGAAGTCTTCAACGGCCTGCTGAGACGCAAAGGCCAGATGCTCATCTGGTTCAGCGACGGCCCGCAGCATTTCCCCTTGCGAATCAAAGCCACGATTCGGCTCATCGGAACGATTACCGGCGATCTCACGTCCGTCTCGAGCGTGCCTCCGCAGGCTGCCTCATCGCACTGACGGCGCGCACCGCGGGCTCACATAATTCGGTATTTTTCGTTCATGACCCGCTGAATTCGCGGGCGATAGAGAAGGTCGTAAGTCTGAGCCTTGTCGGGAAACAAGGTGAGCGCAAATTGCCGCGCGGCCGCGGCAAGCTCGGAAGCTTCTTCAATCGGCATTTCGGACTGCTGGAGCGTGCTGATCACCAGATCCATCACGACCTGCAGCCGCCGCACCTTTATCCGCTCTTCGAGGATTTCCTCTTCCGTTGCCATGATCCATTCGCGCTCCAAGCCTTCGCTCGCTCCCGCTTATTATAGGCCCATTGACTACAGCTCGCGGATCCGGCGCTTCGCTTTTGCTTCCTTGAGCGCGACGGCGCGGCGCATGCCAATTTGCTCCATCCAATTCCGCACCACAGTCTTTGCGCGCGTAACATTGGACAAGAAGCTGGGATCCTACCCAGCCAATCGTGACAGCCCCGTCGTCGTAAGGTTTGAAGACAACAGCTCCGTCAACGCGGAAGCGGCGTTTGCCCGCTGAAGACTCTTTTCCCGGGCTCCTCGCGCCGACCACCACAATCTGAGGTTTCATTTGGCGAATCGCCGTTGAGGCGTCCGCGAGATAAGCCGTTTCAAGCACCTCAGGACGGTCCCCGGCGTGAGATTCGGTGGCTGCCGTTTGAGCCGCCTCACTCATTCCATCAAGAATGAGAACGCTTTCGCCATTGGTCTGAACGGATAGGGACAGGTCGCCATCCGTGGCGTCGGTATCGTCTCCGCTCGACGCGCCGGGCGGCCAAAGGACTCGCGCGTCGCCGGCGAAGTTTCCTTCAGTCATTGCTTTGGATCGAATGCCACGCTGGTCGAATTTCTGGAGCAACTCGACGGCATCCGGATTGTGATGAGCGGAAGGCGGATACCAGAATTGCCTGACGTGAAAGTTCCGCGCGATGGCCCCCATGCCTTCAAGCGCCCCGCCGCTCCCGCTCGTAAGCACGAGCGTGTCAATCGTCCGAATCCGGCGCGACCACAAGTAAGGCGAAACGATGCTCTCGCCGGGATCCCAGCGGCCGGGACAGGCTCGATCCTCGCCTGCGCGCGAGGGCGATCCCCCCGCGTCCACGAGAATCGTCTTGCGGTCCGGCAGAACGATCAATAGCGACTCGCCCCGCCCGCAATCAAGCTCCGTCATTTGAAGCCAGCCTGATGAAAGGCGCGGCGCAAAAGGATAGGCGACGATGAGCGCGGCAAAAATGCCGGCCGCCGCACAAGATGACGCAAACATCCGCCGGCTGCGGCCGAGCGCCAACGCCGCGGCCACGAACGCCAGTACGAATCCCCAACCCACCCATGTCGGCGGACCCGGAATGCGAAAGGAGAGCCAATGGGGGCGGCTGGAATTTTGGGTGAGCCAAAAGAGCGCGTCCATGACGAGCCCAAGGAGTTTCGCCGGCCAGAGGGCGAGTGACGGATGGATCACAGCAAGCAGAACGGTGGGAACAGCAAGCGAGAGCAGAACCGTCATGACGGGCAAGGCCAGAACATTCAGCCCAACTCCGACGAGAATCACCCGATTGAAAATCGCCGCCATCGGAAGAAGGAGGCCGACTTGCAGGACGAGACAGAAAAAAACATAGCCGGCGCATGCCAGGAGAGCCTCGACCGCGAAGCAGACGGCGCGCTCGGCGATGGCCGCACGCTGTCGGAGAAATGACAACTTTGATTCGAAAGCCCGGACGATACGGCGCAGGTCGAGGCGGAATTGAGTCTGGCGCGGCGCGAGGCGGAAATCACGGTCGAGGCTCGAGAGTTGCGGCGCTGCCCGGCGATACGGCTCAATGGTGCGCTCGAGAAGCGGCACCGTCAGGCAGACGATGAGCAGCGCCGCGCCGAAGGAAAACTCGAAGCCGGCGTCGAAAAGCCATGCGGGCCGGGCAACAAGAAGGATCAAGCCGGCGAGACCTACGGCATTGAGGGCCGATCGTTCGCGGTAAAGATAACGCGCAATCAGGTAGGAAAGGATCATGAGCGTAGCGCGCATCGTCGCAGCGCGCTGTTCGACGAGCACAGCATAGCCGATCAGAAAAAGCACGACGAGCGCGGCCCGCCACGCCTCCGGTAAGCGAAGGAGCCGGAGCAACAAAGTCACAAGCGCAGCGAGCAGCGCCACGTGCAGCCCGGCGATAACCAGGAGATGATAGAGGCCCGAGCTTTGAAAATTCAAAATCGTCTCGGAGTCGAGCGCCGAGCGGTCGCCGACCAATATGGCCTTGAGCACCGCGCCGTCGCGCCCTTTCCGAGTCCAGGGCGGATAGATGGCGTCAATCGCATTGAGCAGCTTTTGCCGGGCGCCCCGAACGGCCGCTACCGCGACAGGCGGATTGCAGTTTGCAAGTTTGCGAATGTCCTCGGGTTTGCTGACGATCCCGTCCCAGTCCGTATCCTCGATAGAATCGAGCCACGACCGGTAGTTGAAGTCGCCGGGATTTCGATAAACGGCCGGCCGATAAAGACGGATTGGAGCGCGGATGCAGACGCCGTATTGGAGGCTGAGGTGATCGAGCGCCGACCATCCCTTCGAAGTGGAAGGCGCCTCGACGTCAACCTTCAGGTAGCCCGTGGCGCGGCTCGCACGCCCGCCCCACGAAATCCTGTGGACGTCGAGAGTGAACTGCTCGCGGCCGCAAATTCTTCTGGGCGTCGAGCTGATCATCCCTTCAACTTCCGCCGCGGCGTTGTCTCGGGCAGCGTACTTCAAATTTGAGGGAGCGAAGCGGTATGGGAAAAGCGCCGCGGCAGCGGCGCCCGCGAGAGAGAAGCCGGCGATCGCTGCGAGGATCGCCGCCCAACGCCGCCTCGTGGCGACGGCCCACAATCCAGCCAGAAGGCAGAGCCCGGCGAACGCAACCAGGAATCCCCCGGATTCCAGCGAGAACGAAGCCTCGCGCGACGCCACAATGCCGGCCGCAAAGCATGCGGCCAAAACCAGCAACGGGCTTTTCATAGGCTAGCCGCCGAGCGACAGGCGGCAGAGCGATTCGACGTGGTAAGTGTGAGGGAAGAAGTCGAACATTTCAACCGAATCCAGCCGGTATCCGTGCGCGATGAATCGTGCGAGGTCGCGCGCCAGCGTGGGCGGATGGCAGGAGACGTAGTGAATCCGTGACGGTCGTATTGCCGAAAGCAATTCCAGACTTGGCTGGCCCACGCCAGCCCGAGGCGGATCGAGCACCACAAGGTCCGGCGAACCCAGCGCAAATCTCCGCAAAACGTCGAACACAGCCTGGCGCGATACGCGCGCGCCCTCAAGCTTATAAGCGTGAAGGTTGGCCTCAAGATCAAAACCTGCTTCCGCACCCGACTCGACGCCGATGACCCGCTCGAAGCGCCGCGCGAGAGGCAGCGTAAACAAGCCGACGCCCGCGTAGAGGTCGAGCGCAAGCGTGCCGGAGCAATCGCCGCCGACCGCTTCCACAAGGTCCGGAATGAGAAACCGGGAAGTCTGGAAAAAAGCGCCAGGACTCACGCGGTATTCGAATTCGCCGACGCGATAGGTCAAGGCGGTCTCGCCAAATGTTTCTCGGCCCGCGGCCGTTTCAATCGAAACGCCGGCGACGGCGGGAATCTCGCGCCGCAAATCTTCCGCAAGCGCTCGCGGCTCCGACGGCGCGCGAGCGCGCCCGCGAAAAATCAGATGAACTTTTTCATCGCGATCGTCCGCCATGATGCGCGCGGAATTGAAGTCGCGCAGCCGCGCGGCCCATGACGGCTCGCGCAAATGAGCGAGGACCGCATTGAGTTGCGGAGAGAGAATCAGGCAGGCATCCACCGGGAAAAGCCTGTGCGACTCGGCTTCAAAAAATCCCAACTCCACGTTGCCGCCGCCGCTCGGGGCGATTTTGATTTCCGCCTGATTGCGATAATTCCAGGGAGGGGCGGAATGGACCGGAATCGGCGCTTCGCACGCGATTTTTCCGACGCGCCGGAGGGTTTCGCGCAAAATCTCAGACTTCCAGCGGACTTGCGCGGCGATCTCGAGATGCTGATATTGGCAGCCGCCGCAACGGCCGAAGTAAGGGCACGGCGGCTCAATGCGGTCGGGCGACGGCTCCAGAACGCGCAAGGGCCGTGCGTAGATCACGCCCTTGGCTTCGCGCATCGTTTCGACTTCGAGGCGGTCGCCGGGCGCCGCGCGCGCGACGAGCACCGTTCGGCCTTCCGCGTGCGCCAGCGCGTCGCCGCCGTAAACGAGTTTGTGAGGGCTGACTTCAAAAGGCATGAAAGCTCTTCATGGTTGACCGCGTCCCGCCCTCACGGGTCACAAATAAAACAGGCTCAAACGCGGTGCGGCGAAGCGCTCAAACAGGCGCTTTTTGAGCAACTGGCGTTCGAGCCGCTCAATTTCAGCAGCCGTCATGGCGCGCCGGTAACGCGCCATGGCGCGGTCGGCTTCGGCTCGAAGTTCAACCAGGAGCTCAGCGGGCGCCGCGCGCGTGAGGGCCGCGGCGAGTTTCTCTTCAAGCACCGTCAATTCCCGCTCGAGGGATTCGAAATCGAGGCTCGCCGGATCACTCAGGGTCGCGGACATTTCGGTCAGCTTCGACCCGACCTCTTCGATCTCGGCGGCTGGCGCGCCCGCGAATCTGCGGGCGCATCCCCGGATCGCCTCGGCATTATTCCCGAAAAATTCCGCCAGTTCGTCCGCGGAAAACGGGCTCTCCGCCGCCCGCGAGGCCGGGCGCGCGGCGCGGTCGGCGCTTGCTTCCTCGGCCGCGCGAACAATTTCCTGCGCGCAATAGGCGAGGCTGTTGACTCTTCGGCCGCGGCGCGCGCGCTTGTTGTATTTTTCGAAGGAGCGCTCGATGCCGGTTACAACCGCCTCGAGCGGAATTCCCGCCTCTTTCCAGGATTCGATCAGCGCCCAATCGAGCGTCGAAAGCAGAGACGGCGTGCCGCGCACCCGGCGATAGCATTCCTCGATTTCAGTAAAATAGTTGAAGTAATTTTCCACGGTTCGGAGCGCTCGCGGCCGTTCAATCGCGCGCTCGGCGGCGGCTCGCGGAATGGTTCTGCTCGTAGATGATTCGCAATCCGTCGAGCGTGAGCGAGGCGTCCACCTGGGGTTTGTATTTCGACGCGCGTGCAACAAGAGCGGCCTGGCCGCCGGTCGCGACCACCTTCGTATTCTTCCCAAGCACCGCGCACAACCGGTCGAGAATGCCATCCACCGCTCCGACCGCGCCATAAAACAATCCCGACTGCATGCTGGCGACGGTGTTTGTGCCGATCACTTGCGCGGGCTCACGGATTTCGACGCGCGGCAAACGCGCAGCTCGCGCGAAGAGCGCCTCAGCCGCAATGCCGATGCCGGGCGCAATAGCTCCGCCCAGGTATTCTCCTTTTTCTGAAACGACGTCGAAGTTGATGCCAGTGCCGAAATCCACGACGACGCACGGCCCGCCGTATTTTTCGTACGCGCCCACCGCGTTGGCGATGCGGTCCGCTCCAACTTCCTGCGGATTGTCGTAACGAATGGCCATGCCGGTGCGCGTGCCGGGGCCGAGAAACAGCGCTTCCAGGCGGAAGTACTTTCTCGACATCTCCTCGAGCAAGCCATCGAGCGGCGGCACAACGCTTGCGATCATGACATCCGAGATTTTTTCCGGCTCGATTCGTTCGAGCAAAAAGAGATTGCGGATCAGAATTCCGTATTCGTCCGCCGTCTGCGCGCGATTGGTGGTGAGCCGCCACTGCGCGCGAAGGTCCTTCCCCTCGTAAACGCCGAGAACCGTATTGGTATTGCCGACGTCAATGACGAGAAGCATTTGCCCTTGCTCCTTTGATCGAGTCAGGAGTCAGAAGACCGGAATCAGAATTCATCATACGATCACTTCACTTCGATGATCTCTCCTGCGACGAGCAACTCTTCGCCGCCGCCATCCCTCCGGATGCGAAGCGCGCCGCCGCCGTCGAGCCCGGCAGTGACCGCGTTGAATTCCTCGGACGCCTTGCGAACGTGAATGCGCTTGCCGGTTGCGTAGCTCGATGCCGCCGTCCAGCGCTCAATGATGGGAGCGTTTCCGCGGTCCAGCAGAAGACGATAATGCCGCTCGAGCTCCTTGAGAAGTGCGGCCAGAACCTGGAGCCGCGAAATCGGCCTGCCGCACTCGATGCGAAGCGATGTCGCGATACTCCGCAACTCCGCCGGCAGCGCCTTGTGATTCACGTTTACGCCGATGCCAAGCACGACGGCGTGGATGCGGTCAACTTCGGCCTTCATCTCCGTCAGAATACCGGAAACCTTCTTCCCGTTCACGAGCAAATCGTTCGGCCAGCGAATATCGGGCGCGAGGCCGGCGGTCTGGCGAATCGCTTCGCGCACGGCGAGCGCGGCGGCCAATGTCAGCACCGCCGCGGCCGAGGGCGGAAGCGGCGGACGCAGTAGCGTCGAACTATAAATGCCGCTCGATTTCTCCGAGTGCCACTTGCGGCCCAGCCGCCCGCGCCCGGCCGTCTGTTCCTCCGCCAGCACGACGGTTCCGTGCGGTCCATCGCGCGGGCTCAGTCCAAGCGCGAGGTCGTTGGTGGATTCGGTTTTGAAATAATGCAGAATTTTCCGGCCGATTTCCTGGCCGCCGAGTTCCGCGCGCACCAGGCTCGGCACGAGGATGTCCGGCAGGGTGCGCAGCAAATACCCCGTGGCGGGAATTCCCTGAATGTCCACGCCGAGCGCCCGCAGCTTCTCCACCCACTGCCAAACTCTGAGCCTCGACACGCCGATTTCGGAGGCGATCTTGGGGCCCGGCACGATGACCATCGCATTCTCCGCCAGCAGATGAATCAAGCGGTCGACGCGATGGTCGGTTGGACCGTTCGGCTCGCGATGTGCGGAATCAACCGTCACGGAATCTTTCCCTCGACCGAGCCGGAAGGAGTTGCGCAAGGTGCGGTGACCGCACGCTCGCTCCTCCCAAACTCCCATGCCCTTCGTTCGTTATGATTATAAAGCCTGAATCAGAAAGCGAGCCCCATCCGCCGGCCGCGGCGATGGCTTCGCAGGGCTCGATTGCGCTCGGCACATGGAATTCAACGGCCGGATCGCTGCGGCATTTTCCCAGGGCGGCAAATTCAGCGCGTGCGCCACCGGTCAATTGAGCCTTTCGAGCGCTTCGGCGACTTTGCGCAACTGGTCGGTCAGCTCGGCGCGGCGCCGCTCCGCGCCTTCGACGACCTCGCGCGGCGCGCGGCGCAAGAAGCCTTCGTTCGAAAGCTGCTGTTCGGCGCGCGCAAGCGCTTCACCCAGCTTATCCTTTTCCTTTTCGAGCCTCGCCCGCTCCGCGTGATGATCCACCGCGCGAACGTCCACAAGCAGGAAATCAAACCGCGCGCCAGCAACGGTCCCGGAGACGTCGGCTGGAAGTTTTCCTCGCTCGATTTCAAGGCCTCCAAGACCGGCAAGACGCAGGACCGTCTCGCGATGTGTTTCAAAGAGTCCGATCAATTCCGTTTCCTCGGACGCCACGCGGGCATGGGGCTTCTGTTTCTGCAAGCCGGCGTCCGCCTCCGCATTTCGAGCCGTAACCACGAGATCGCGCAAGACGCCGAAGTCCGCTTCCGCCTCGCGATCCAGCGCCTCCTCTGCCGCAAGCGCGAAGGGAGCGAGCGAAATCGAAGCGTCCGCCGCTTCGCGGGGCAAGCGGTGCCACAACTCTTCCGTGATGAAGGGCATGAAGGGATGGAGCAAATGGAGCGACGCCTGAAACGCACGGGCGAGATTGAGCCATGCGGGGGAGAGGCTCTCGGCGGAATCGGCGCGAGTAATTTCCGGCTTGACCCATTCAAGATACCAATCGCAAAACTCATGCCAGAAAAAGTGATAGGCCAGGTAAGCCGCTTCGTGGAAACGATATTCGGCGAGCGCGGCTTCAATCTCGCCGGAAACAGCCGCCAGGCGCGAGAAAACCCAGCGGTCGGCGAGAGCCAGTTGCTCGGAATTCGGCGCCGGTGAAAAGCTTCTCTCTTTCGGCTCGAGCGCTTGCGCAAGATCATCGCGTATGCGCGCCGGCAGTTTCTCCAGATTCATCAGGATAAAACGGGCGGCGTTCCAGATTTTGTTCGCAAAGGCGCGATAGGATTCAATTTTTTCAGTGCTGAAAGCGATGTCGGTCCCCGGCGCCGCGCTGATGGCAAGCGCGAAGCGAACGGCATCCGTGCCGTATTTCTCGGTGACTTCGAGGGGATCAATGACGTTGCCCTTCGTCTTCGACATTTTTTGCCGCTCAGCGTCGCGGACCAGGGCATGGATATGAAGCTTGCGAAAAGGCGCATTCTTTGTCAGCTTCAAACCGAGCATGATCATGCGCGCGCCCCAGAAAAACAGGATGTCGAAGCCCATGATCATGAGGTCGTTCGGATAAAAGCGAATCAGGTCAGGTGTGGGTTCCGGCCAGCCCAGCGTTGCGAACGGCCACAAGCCCGAGCTGAACCATGTATCGAGCACGTCGGGATCCTGCCGGAACGCATTCTTCCGGCATCGCCTGCATTCGGCGGGCGCCTCGCGCGCTACGATCAATTCGCCGCAACCGTTGCAAGTCCACGCGGGAATGCTGTGGCCCCACCAGAGCTGACGTGAGATGCACCAATCGTGGATGTTGTTCATCCAGTCGAGATAAATCTTGCGGTAGTGGTCCGGCGTGATGGAAATCTGGCCCTGCTCGACCGCGCGGATCGCCGGGCCCGCGAGAGGCCTCATCTTCATGAACCATTGCTTCGAGAGCAGCGGCTCGACAATGCTTTTGCAGCGCTGGCAAGCGCCGATGCTCAGCACATAATCCTCGGTTTTTTCAAGCAGATTCGCGGCTTTCAAGTCGCGGAGCACAGCCTCGCGCGCCGCATAGCGGTCGAGGCCTCGATAGGGTCCAGCTTCTGCGGTCATGCGCGCTTCTTCATCGAGAATGCGGAGCGCAGGCAGATGGCGCCGCTGCGCGATTTCGAAATCATTCGGGTCGTGCGCCGGAGTCACCTTGACCGCGCCCGTTCCGAATTCCGGATCGACCATTTCATCGGCCACGACGGGAATGGCGCGGTTCATCAGCGGCAAAATCACGCGGCGTCCGGCCGCTTTCTGATACCGCGCGTCCTTCGGATTCACGGCAACCGCCGTATCGCCAAGCAGGGTTTCCGGACGCGTCGTCGCGACGGTGATCGAGCCCGAGCCGTCTTCAAATGGATAGCGAATGAACCACAAATGTCCGGCGCGCTCTTCATGGACGACTTCGAGGTCGCTCACCGCCGTCTGGCAGCGCGGGCACCAATTCACCACGTAATCACCGCGGTAAATGAGCCCTTCCTCATAGAGCCGGACGAAAACCTCGACGACCGAGCGCGAATAATCGGCGTCCATCGTGAATCGCTCGCGCGACCAGTCCACGGAAGCGCCGAGCCGCACGAGCTGCTTGCGAATGGTCCCGCCGCTTTCTTCTTTCCATTGCCAGCACCGCTCGAGAAATTTCTCGCGGCCCATTTCGAGGCGCAGTCTTTGCCCCTCCATTTGCCAGCGCCGCATCGCATCCGGCCCTTCGAGCGCGGGCAAGGCTTCGCGGCCGATCTCCCGCTCGACAATCATTTGCGTGGCGATCGAAGCGTGATCCATGCCCGGCAGCCACAGGACGTCCTCGCCGCGCATCCGATGCCAGCGCATCAGGATGTCAATCTCCGTGTGTTCGAGCATGTGGCCGATGTGCAGCGACCCGGTCACGTTCGGCGGAGGAATGGCGAGCGAAAACCGCCGCCGCGCCGGATCGCCCGTCGCGCGGTAGAGCTCCTGCGCGGCCCATCGCTCAGCCCAGCTCGGCTCAATCGTCTCCGGCGAATAAACCTTCGGGATATCTGTCATTTCATTTGTTCCCTTGAGCATGGGGGCGCTGCGCTCATCAGCTAATATAACGTTCGGCGCGGACAGCGGTCAATTGCAGCGCCGCGCCGCTTGCGGATTTTCGATTTCCGAATCCATTCGAAGGCGCAAAGCCGGGGGGCAGGAGCGACTTGACACGCGCTTTCGCGCGCTCTATAATCCCTTCGTCCGTTTTCAGGGTTCCCGAGATCTCTACAACTTACGAGGTGATACGATGAAAAAACTCCCAATCATTATATTCGTTTGTGCGTTCGTTTGCCCCATCGCCATGCTTGCGCAAACGCCGGGCGCTGCTCCAGCCGCCGCTCCTCAGCCGGCGGCGCAAGGTCCGAAGAAGCGCATAGCTATAATGAATTTTGACTGGCATACCGTGCAGGACGGAGTCGTGGGATGGTTCGGCTCCGCCGTGGACGTGGGCCAGGGCATCACCGACCTCCTGACCAACGATTTGGTGAAGAACGGAACCTACGAAGTGATCGAACGTCAAGACATCGATAAGGTTCTCACCGAACAGAATTTCTCAAACAGCGACCGCGCCGATCCCGCGACAGCCGCGAAGATAGGAAAATTGCTCGGAGTAGACGCAATCATCGTCGGCTCGGTAACGCAATTCGGCAAGGACACCAAGAACCTCGGACTTGGCGGCCACGGCTGGGGCTGGCACGGTTTCGGCGGCGGCGGAGTCGGCCACAGTAAAACGACGGCCATTGTCGGCGTCAGCGCGCGCATCGTGGACGTGAATACGGGCGTAATCCTGGCTGAATCCGATGGGAAAGGCGAATCCTCGCGCGGCAGCACGTCGCTCGGCGGCTTCGGCTCCAATTGGAGCGGCGGCGGCGGCGGGCACGTCAATTTTGGAGACAGCAATTTCCAGCAAACGATCGTCGGCGAAGCCGTGAAGCAGGCCACGGACCAATTGGCGACGGGCCTCGAAGGCGATTCTTCCAAAATTGTCGCTCACGT